>NZ_JBBECH010000041.1:0-110402 GCF_040881935.1 Saccharospirillum sp.
GTCCGCAACATGGATGTTGCGGTCTAGGCCCCATGGAAGGGTTTACGCCGACCCCGGACAGGTACACCCGGTGCCTGGCACGGACCACCGGCAACATTGCAAACCCGAACTCCGAAACTTGAGTTACTGAACCGGCAACCATTGAGACAAGGCCAGCAGCGGTGGAGTCCGGCCGGGGTTTCGTGGATAATGCCCAGCATTCAAATTGCCTCCACCGCCCAGCCGGGTGAGCGCCCTCTGTACTGCCTACGACACAAACGGGAGTTTCGCACATAATGAAAGATCAGGTTGCCGAGTTACTGAACCAGGCTGTCAGCCAGTTGAAGTCCAGCGGCGTTATCCCCGAGCAACACCCGGTGCGCATCATGGTCGACAACACGCGCGACAAATCGCACGGTGACCTGGCCAGCAACATTGCCCTGACCCTGGCCAAGCCCTGCGGCCAGCCGCCGCGCGCCATGGCCGAACAGATCATTGCAGCGATTCCGGAGAATACCCTGATCGACAAGGTCGAAATCGCCGGGCCCGGTTTTATCAACGTCTTTTTGGCTGGTGCTTCAAGCGCTGAAATTGTGGCTGATATTCTGAACCAGGGATCCGACTTCGGCCGAAACAACACTGGCCAGGGCGAGAAAGTCCAGGTCGAGTTCGTGTCAGCCAACCCGACCGGCCCGTTGCACGTCGGCCACGGGCGCGGTGCCGCTGTGGGCGATTCGCTGTGCCGCCTGCTGGCCGCCAACGGCTGGGATGTGACCCGGGAATTCTATTACAACGACGCCGGTGCCCAAATCAAGAATCTGGCGCTGTCGGTGCAGGCCCGTGCCCAGGGTCTCGGGCCGGACGATCCGAACTGGCCGGCCGACGGTTACAACGGCAACTATATTACCGACGTCGCAACCAGCTATATGAACGGCGACACCATCCATGCAGACGACCAGCATGTCACCGGGGTAGCCGATGCTGATGATCTGGACGCCATCCAGCATTTTGCGGTCGCCTATCTGCGTCGTGAGCAGGATTTGGACCTGAAATCCTTCGGTGTGCATTTTGATGTCTTCTTTTTGGAATCCTCGCTGTACCGCGACGGCAAAGTCGACGCCACCGTTCAGCAACTGATCGACCGAGGCTTCACTTACGAATCCGAGGGTGCGCTTTGGCTGAAAACCACGGAATTTGGGGACGACAAAGATCGCGTCATGCGCAAACAGGATGGCGGCTACACCTACTTTCTGCCCGATGTTGCCTACCATAAAGACAAGTTCGACCGGGGCTTTGAACGCGTCATCAATGAACAGGGCGCTGACCATCACAGCACCGTAACCCGCGTGCGCGCTGGGCTGCAGGCGCTGCAACAGGGCATCCCCGCAGGCTACCCGGACTACGTGCTGCACCAGATGGTCTTGGTTACCAAGGGAGGGGAGGAGGTCAAACTATCCAAGCGGGCCGGTGACTACGTCACCCTGCGCGATCTCATCGACGAAGTCGGTTGCGATGCTACCCGGTATTTCCTGGTCTCCCGCCGCGCCGATTCGCAACTGACCTTCGATATCGATCTGGCTCGCAGCCAGAGCAACGACAACCCGGTCTATTACATTCAATACGCCCATGCCCGGGTTCAGGCTTTGCTGCGCAAGCTGGAGCAGGATGGTCACAGCTACAACCGGCAACAGGGTATCGACGCCCTGAGCCAGCTGGAACTGGACGATGAACGGGCATTGATGACCCAGCTACGGCGCTATCCGGATGTGGTTGCCCATGCTGGCCAGGCCCTGGAACCGGCGGGTATTGCGACCTTCCTGAAAGATCTGGCCAGCCAATTTCACGCCTATTACAACAACAACCGCATGCTGGTGGACGAGGCCGAGTTGCGCAACGGTCGCGTCGCCCTGGCCGTTGCGGTTGGGCAGGTGCTGGCCAATGGCCTGGATCTGCTCGGCGTCAGTGCACCGGAGAGCATGTAACCATGGCGCGCGATTTCGCCAACAAACCGCCACCGCAGCAGCCGGAACGCAGCCGCATTCCGCGCTGGGTGTGGGTATTCACTACTCTGGCCTCGGTGGCGTTTGTCGGCTTTCTAACCTATCTCAGTCAGATTCCGGCCGATAACCAGGGCGCGCAGGCGGTGCGCGACAGCGTGCAAAGTATTCCTATTCCGGCACGGCCCAAGCCCATACCGGAAGCAGAACCGGCCCCGAAAGAGCAGCCATCTAACAGCCCGGTGCCCTCACTTGAGCAGGCATTTGAATTCTATAAATTGCTGCGGGATGACGAAGTCCCAATTCAGCTACCTAAGCCTACAAATCCGGGCTCGAACTCCGATGCACCGACTGAAAACCGGACACCTTCGAATCCGCCTGCGGGCGAACGCTGGATCATTCAAGTCGCGTCCTTTTCCAAAGTAGCGGATGCCGATCGCCTGCGTGCCGAACTGATCATCAATGGCCTGACCGAAGCGCACCTGACCACGGTTGATCTCGGCGACCGTGGAACCTATCACCGCGTCATGGTTGGCCCGTTCGACAATCGTTCACGTCTGAACCGGGCTCAGGACGCACTGGTCGAGCTTGATCATCAGGTGATGGTGCGCAACCTCAACTGAGGCAGCAAATGCCAAAACGTCGACCCCGATGCCCATCGGGGTGGTCTGACTTTACGCCCCACTAACACTTTGAAATCCGCGGCCCGCCCCCACATACCCGACAAAGCCTCAATGGATGTAGAGATGACGACGATTGTTTCCGTGCGTCGCGACAACACCGTAGTGATCGGTGGCGACGGCCAGGTCTCCCTGGGTAATACCGTAATGAAAGGCAACGCCCGCAAAGTACGCCGCCTGTATCACGATAAAGTGATCGCCGGCTTTGCCGGCGGCACTGCCGATGCCTTCACCCTGTTTGAAAAGTTCGAAGGCCACCTGCAGCAGCACAGTGGCCACCTGACCCGTTCAGCCGTTGAACTGGCCAAAGAATGGCGCAGCGACCGTGCGCTGCGGCGCCTGGAAGCCATGCTGGTGGTCGCCGACAAAGAAACTACCCTGATCATTTCCGGCACCGGCGATGTGGTCGAACCGGAGCATGGCATCGTGGCCATCGGATCTGGCGGAAACTATGCCCTCGCTGCAGCGCGAGCCCTGCACGAAAACACCGAACTGGACGCTGACGCCATCGCGCGGCGGGCGCTGGATATCGCAGCCGATATCTGCGTATTCACCAACCACAACGCCGTTTTTGAAGCGCTGTAACGAGGTATTCGATGTCAACCATGACCCCGCGCGAAATCGTTCATGAACTGGACAAATACATCATCGGCCAGGACCAGGCGAAACGTTCTGTCGCCATCGCCCTGCGCAATCGCTGGCGCCGGATGCAATTGGACGAGCGCATGCGCGAAGAAATCTCGCCCAAAAATATTCTGATGATTGGCCCCACCGGGGTCGGTAAAACCGAGATCGCCCGTCGCCTGGCCAAACTGGCCAACGCGCCCTTTATCAAGGTCGAAGCCACCAAGTTCACCGAAGTCGGCTACGTCGGCCGCGATGTCGAGAGCATCGTTCGCGACCTGGCGGAGACCGGCATTAAAATGTTCCGCGAACAAGCGATGCTCAGTGCCCGACCCCGCGCCGAAGACGCCGCTGAAGACCGCATTCTGGACATTCTGCTGCCACCCGCCCGGGGCGGTTACAACGAAGACGAAGAGAAAGAAGCCCCTAAAACCGATTCCAGCACCCGCCAGGTTTTCCGCAAAAAGATTCGCCAGGGCGAACTGGACGACAAGGAGATTGAGCTGGAAGTCGCCGAGCAATCGGGCGGCGTTGAGATTATGGCGCCTCCGGGCATGGAAGAAATGACCAGCCAGTTGCAAAACATGTTTTCCAACATGGGCAAGCAACGCACCAAAAAGCGCAAAATGAAACTAAAAGACGCCATGCGCGTGCTGACCGATGAGGAAGCCGCCAAACTGGTGAATGAAGACGAACTGCGCCAACAAGCGGTGCAAGCGGTCGAACAAAACGGCATTGTCTTCCTCGATGAGATCGACAAGATCGCCAAGACCGAAAACCGCGGCGGCGGTGACGTCAGTCGTGAAGGTGTACAACGCGATTTGCTGCCGTTGATTGAGGGCAGCACCGTGACCACCAAATACGGCATGATCCGCACCGATCACATTCTGTTCATCGGCAGCGGCGCCTTCCACTTCGCCAAACCAAGCGATCTGATTCCAGAACTGCAGGGCCGCCTGCCGATTCGGGTCGAACTGAATGCCCTGACGCCAGAAGACTTCAAACGCATCCTGACCGAGCCGGACTACTGCATCACAGAGCAATACCGGGAGCTGATGCAGGCCGAAGGTCTGAACATCGAGTTCACCGACGATGCTATCGAAGCCCTGGCCAATACGGCCTACCAGGTCAACGAGAACACCGAAAACATCGGTGCTCGTCGCCTGCACACCATTATGGAACGCTTGTTCGAGGACCTGTCTTATCGCGCCAGCGAAATGGGTGGCGAGAAAGTCACCATCGACGCCGCCTATGTCGACAAATACCTGGGCGAGCTGTCGAAAAACGAAGACCTGAGCCGCTTCATCCTCTGACCGTCCGGCGGCGGAGCCCCACTCCGCCGCTCTGGAGACCCCGCCATGAGTACGGCCCCCAAACGCATCACCTACCACAAAGACGCTGCCGAACTCGAGCTCGGCTGGGCCGACGGCACCGAACACCGGCTCAGTGCCGAATTCCTGCGAGTTCACTCACCCTCAGCCGAGGTTCGCGGACACGGCGTCGGCCAGGAAGTCCTTCAAGTCGGCAAGCGCTACGTCGCCATCACCGGCATCGAACCCACCGGCCGCTACGCCATCAAAATTACTTTCGACGACGGCCACGACTCTGGCCTCTTCGACTGGGCCTACCTGCGCACACTGGGCGACAAGCAAGCCAACTACTGGCAAACCTACCTCGACAGACTGACCAAAGCCGGTGCCAGCCGCGAGCCCCAGTTCATTCAGGCCAAGCAGTTGTAATAAAGTCTGTGGTTGAACGTTGGGTTGGGCTGGTATCAAGCGTCCGTGCCGGATACCGGGTGAGCCTATCCGGGGTCGGCGTGGACCCATCCATGGGGCCTAGATCGCAGCATCCATGCTGCGAACTTCCCCGGATAGGCTCACCCGGTACCCGTCACTAAGCAGTGTGCAACCTCCCAATTCAGTGTTCTGAGTTAGAAATTCGCGCAGATTTAACCTCGGGTTACCCTGGGAGTGTTGGGTGCGCCTACTGGAGGTCGTTAGACAGCATGGATGCTGTCTTCGAGCCCCCATGGATGGGTTTACGGCGTACCTCCAGTAGGCGTACCCGACACTCCCTTTGGCACAACAGTGAGGGAAACCTCCTCAGCAAATTGATCACCGAATTTCTAACTCAGAACACGGACCCACCCACCGAATTCGTCATCCAGCCGCCAATGCATTAGCATTCGGTCTTTCCTTTTTAGCAGGCAATCCGGATCCGATGAAATACCGAGACCTCCGAGACTTTCTCGCCGGGCTGGAAGCGCGCGGTGAATTGCGCCGCGTGACTCAGCCGGTCAGTCCCCATCTTGAAATGACCGATCTTTGTGATCGGGTATTGCGCCAGAAGGGCCCTGCCCTGTTGTTTGAAAACCCGACGGGCTACTCCACACCGGTGCTTGGCAATCTGTTTGGTACGCCAGAGCGGGTGGCCATGGGGATGGGGGCCGAGTCGCTGGCTGACCTGCGTGAAATTGGCAAGGTGCTGGCCTATTTGAAAGAGCCGGACCCGCCCAAGGGGCTGAAAGACGCCTGGGACAAATTGCCCCTGGTCAGGAAAGTACTGTCAATGGCGCCGAAAACCGTTAAAAAAGCCGTTTGCCAGGAAGTGGTACTTGAAGGGCCCGATGTCGACTTGTCGCAATGGCCGATCTGGACCTGCTGGCCCGAAGACGCCGCGCCGTTGGTGACCTGGCCGCTGGTAATCACTCAGGGCCCCAATGGCGGGCGCACCAACCTGGGCATTTATCGCCAGCAGGTAATCGGCAAGAACAAACTGATCATGCGCTGGTTGTCGCATCGCGGCGGCGCTCTTGATTTTCAGGCCTGGAGAAAAGAGCGGCCGGGCGAGCCCTTCCCCATAGCCGTCGCACTGGGTGCCGACCCGGCAACCATTCTTGGCGCGGTGACTCCGGTGCCCGATTCACTGTCGGAATATGCGTTTGCCGGTTTACTGCGCGACAGCCGAACTGAGCTGGTGAAATGCAAAACGCACGATCTTATGGTGCCCGCCAGTGCCGAGATTATTCTGGAAGGTTTTTTATACCCTGACGATATGGCCGATGAAGGCCCCTACGGGGACCACACGGGTTATTACAACGAAGTGGAACGCTTTCCTGTGTTTACCGTTGAACGGCTGACGCATCGTACCGATCCCATCTATCACAGCACCTTTACCGGCAGGCCGCCGGATGAGCCAGCGGTGCTGGGTGTGGCCTTGAACGAAGTGTTCGTGCCGATCCTGCAGAAGCAGTTTCCGGAGATCGTCGACTTTTATCTGCCGCCCGAAGGCTGCTCTTATCGTATGGCCATCATCAGCATGAAGAAGCAGTACCCTGGTCACGCCAAGCGGGTGATGATGGGGGCCTGGTCGTTTCTGCGGCAGTTCATGTACACCAAATACGTTATTGTCGTTGACGACGACGTTAATGCCCGTGACTGGAACGACGTTATCTGGGCCATCACCACGCGCATGGACCCAAGCCGGGACACGGTGATGATTAACAACACGCCCATCGATTACCTCGACTTTGCCAGCCCGGTTGCGGGCCTCGGCTCGAAGATGGGGATGGATGCGACCAATAAATGGCCAGGCGAGACCGACCGTGAATGGGGCCGAGCCATCGTTAAGGATCCGGAGGTGTCTGCCCGGGTTGATACTCTGATGCAGGAATTAGGCTTTTAGCGCCGATTATTGAACACAGTGTTTCAGCCTGATCCCTTGGATCTTGCGTCAACTGCCTTTATAATCCTGACCATTAAGTCAACTTTATAATCTAAGGCACATTGATGAACGGTTTCGAACTGAACTGGCTGGAGCTCTACGGCTACCTGGGATCGGCGTTAATTGCCATTTCCCTGATGATGAGCGACATTCGCAAGCTGCGCTGGATCAATCTGGTCGGGGCGGGCTCTTTTGCCAGTTATGGTTTGCTGATCAACGCCTGGCCGGTGACCATTTTGAATGGCTTCATCGTATTGATCGATGTTGTGCACCTCTGGCAACTGTCGCGCCAGTCTACGGTGAGCCGTTCCATCGAGTTTGCTGCCAGTGATACCTATGTTCAAACGGTGCTCGCCGATGTCTGGCCGCAGCTTCACGAACTGCCTGATTCGCAGCGCCTGTGCGTCGAATTCGGCGGGGCACAGCCCAAGGCTTTTACTCTGATTACCCAACAGGAAAGCGCATCGGAACCCCGACTGGCAGCCTGATAGCCAGGGTTCCACCGGGGTTGATCCACTGTGTATAATGTCCATTGACATTAACCAAACGGAGCCGCCCTGTGCCCCAAGCGTCTGCTACCACCACCGCCACCCTGCACGATCTGAAAAAGCTCAGCGGTGGTGTCTGGATGGTTCAACTCAAGCCGCTCACCCCCTACTCCTATTGTGCCGGTCAGTTTACCGAGCTCAAAGTGCCCGGTTTTTCATCGCTTTACTACACCATTGCCAGCAGCCCGAGTAACCCTTGTGTGGAGCTGCACATCCAGACTGGCACCGATCAGGCAGACGCTCTGGTCGACTATCTGAAAGACGCTGACTCGGTTGAGCTCGCCGCTGCCGGTGGCGACTGTCGGCTTGAAGTGCTGCCGTACGAGTCGGGCCCGCTGCTGCTCATTGCCTCCGGTACGGGGTTCAGCCAGGTAAAGTCTATCGTTGAAGATCTGCTCTCCCAGCACAGTCGGCGTGCCATCCACCTGTATTGGTCGGGTCACCGGCTGAGTCAGTTGTATATGCTGCAAAAAGCCGAGAACTGGGCTGACCTGCACGACAATATCCACACCTCAGCACTGATTTCCGAACACAGTCACTGGGACGACAAACACCAGATGCTGGTGCACAGCATTCTTGGCGACCACAGTGATCTGAACCAGTGCCAGGCCATTTGCTGCGGCTCTCCGGCCATGGTTTATACCGTGTTCGACAGTCTGTGCAGCAAGGGGTTCCGGCGCGATGCCATGCTCAGTGATGTGTTTATGTTTGCCCCGCGGGAAGCACCATGAATACCGCCGATGTTCTGCAGATTTTCGGCCTCGAACCCCGGGAAACCCGGCTGTATCTGGCGCTATTACAATCCGGCCCGGCGTCGATCCGGGACATTGCCGATCGCGCGGGCATCAACCGGGGCACCACCCATGAACTGCTCAAGCGCATGCAGCAAAAAGGGGTGGTCAGTTACTTCCCCAAAGGCAAACGCAGGCACTTCAGTGCCGAACCGCCGCAACGCCTCAGGGAGCTCGCGCTCAGTCACCAGCAACAGGTTACCGAAGCACTGGAGCTGCTCGACGACAAAGTCATTCCCGAACTAAGCCATTTACGACCGGCGACCGGCAATGCCGATGTGCACTACTACGAAGGGGATGACGGCATCGAGCTGGTACTGAAAGACATACTCTCAACCGTCAGCGAGCAGGAAAACCGCAGCTACTGCATCTATTCGGCCAAGGCGATTCGAAAATATCTGTATCGGCCTTTCCCCAACTACACCCGCCAGCGGGTCAAGATGGGCATTAAGGTAAAGGTGATCGCCATCGGTGAAGGCGGTGAGGAAGCGGCCCTGGCTGATCGGAAATGGATCAACGAACCCTCCAGTGACCGGGCCGGCAGTTACATTGCCATCTACCCGCCCAAAATGGCTATGATCTCACTGAGTCACGGTGACTTGCCGACGGCCGTGGTGATTAATTCCCCGACCATCGCCAATACACAGCAGGTTATTTTCAATACGTTGTGGGAAAGTTTGTAGGGTGGACCGGCCGTTAACTCAAGTTGTGGAGTTTGCACAATGTGAGCGGCGGATGCCGGTGGTGCCTCTGCGGGGGAGTCCGCAACATGGATGTTGCGGTCTAGGCTCCATGGATGGATTCACGCCGACCCCGCAGAGGCACCACCGGTAGCCGAAGCGGACGATGGCCACTCGGATAACCTGAACTCCAAAACTTGAGTTATAAGCCCTAAACCGGCCTCACAACCCCTCGAAACTAAACCCGTCCGGCAGCAATTCCGCCACTGTCCAGCGCTTGTAGGCTTCGCCGTCATTCGTTGCCCAAACCACACCATCAGCTGGCATGAACTCGGCAATCACCTGACGGCAGCCGCCGCAGGGCGAAAACAAATGATCGCCCGGCATAAAGACCACCAGCTCATTGATGTCGCCAGGGCGCACGCCCGTAGCAGCCGCTGTGTTAATGGCGTTACGTTCACCACACATACCCAGAGGGTAAGAGCGATTTTCAATGTTGCACCCGGAGAATATATCCCCGCTGCGGGTTCGCAGGGCCGCGCCCACCGGGAACTGGCTATAGGGGACATAGGCATGGGCCGCGACCGCTTTGGCGGCGGCCTTCAAGTTAACAGCGGGCTGGCTCATTCGTCGATGCTCAGGGTGGCTTCCAGCGTCAGTTTGATCATGTCGTTGAAAGTGGTCTGGCGCTCTTCCGCCGACGTCGCTTCACCGCGAATGATGTGATCGCTCACCGTCATCACCGTCAGCGCCTTCGCACCGTATTCGGCCGCAACGCCATAGAGCCCTGCCGCTTCCATATCGACGGCCAGGATGTTCATTTTTTCCAGAGCAGGCATCAGTTCGCTGTCGGGTGAATAGAACAGGTCTGATGTAAACACATTGCCGACACGCACCGGAATGCTGGCTGCACTCGCTGCGGCAACCGCCTTTTCCATCAGCCCGAAATCGGCCAGGGCGGCAAAATCATAGCCGCGCAGGCGCAGCCGGTTGACGCCCGAATCGGTGCTGGCACCCATCGCGATAATAACGTCGCGCAGCTTGATATCCGCCGCGACGCCGCCGCAGGTGCCAACGCGAATGATGTTTTTCACGCCGTAATCGGTAATCAACTCCTTGGCATAAATCGACATCGACGGTACGCCCATGCCCGACCCCATGATGGAGATCGCCTTGCCTTTGTAGGTGCCAGTATAGCCATACATATTGCGCACATCAGCGACCCGGCGGGCATCCTCCAGGAATGTCTCGGCGATGTACTGGGCGCGCAGCGGATCGCCCGGCATCAGCAGGGTTTCGGCAAAATCGCCCGGTTTGGCGTTAATGTGGGGAGTGGACATGAGCACCTCTTGTAATCTGACCAATCGTTCAAGTTCTGTGACTATAGCCAATTGAAGCCGCCAAGCCAAGCTTGTGTTCGCTCTTGATCTCTCACCGGCGCGGCAGCAGCACCGCCGCCTCAAGGCCTGAACCGATGCGGTTGCGCAGGCGCAGCTGGCCACCGTGGGCGTGGGCAATGTTCCGTGCGATGCTCAGCCCCAGCCCGGCCCCGCCGGTATTGCGGTTGCGGGATGTCTCCAGCCGCACATAAGGCTCGAACACGCTGTCGAGCTTTTCCTCGGGAATGCCTGGCCCATTATCCACAATGTACAACTTCAATTCGTGACGACTGTCGACAATATCAATCCCCACCTGGGTTCCATAAAAGGCCGCGTTGTGAGCCAGGTTGGATAAACAGCGTTTCAATGCCAGCGGCTTACCGTAGTAGGGGTGCCGGGCTTCACCCCGGATCTCGGGGCTGTACCCGAGCAACTCAAGATCTTCGGCCAGCTCTCGCACCAGCTGATTGATGTCGATCGGCTGGGTATCCTCATGCACATCGGTGCTGCGCCCCAGATCCAAAGCGCCTTTAACCATGGCCTCAAGCTCGTCGAGGTCTTTAATCATGCGCGGTTTGGCGTCGGATTCCTCCATCATTTCAGCGCGCAGACGCAAGCGGGTTATGGGTGTTTTAAGGTCGTGCGAGATGGCCGAGAACATGCGCTCCCGGTCATCAACAAAACGCAGCACCCGTTCCTGCATCAAATTGAAAGCACGCGCCGTCTCCTTGACCTCACGGGTACCGGTTTCAGCCAGAGGCGCCAGGTGGATATCGGTGCCCAGCTCCCGGGCAGCCGCCGCCAGATTCGACAACGGTCGTGTCAGCCAGCGCACCACCACCCACAGAATCACCACCAGGATCACCATCAGAATTACCAAAAACAATAACTGTCCGCGATCCAGATATTCGGTTTGATCAAAAAAGAACGGATCCGGCAGTAACCCGGCCAGATACAGCCATTCCTGTTCACCAATAGGTACCTGGGCAACAATAACCTGGGGAGGGTCGGGCTCCAGTATCAGGGTGTTTTGCGCCCAGCGAGGCGGCAATTCCACCAGTAAAACGTCGTTTTTGTAGACGTTCAGCAGTCGCGGGTCGGCAAAGGTGACGCTCAGTTCCGACAACCGCTGACCCAGCTTCTCCTCAATGGCGAGATTGAAAGTCGCCAGAAAGCGGTCTTTGGCGCCGGAAGGTCGAACCGGATTAACGTCAATAAAAACGTCGTTGACCGAGACCAAAAACCGGGAACCGCCCATATCCCTGAGCTGATTGATGATCAGATGGCGGTATTCAGTCGGATAGGCGCGGATAAACTCGATGGTTGAGCCCATGGAAAACGCCAGGTCCCGAGCCATGGATTCGGCCTGGGACTCACGCTGATGCTCAAGGTAATACAACCAGACATAGTTACTGATGGCAAAGGCGCTGATCAGACCCATCACCATCAACACCAGCAGACGACTGTACAATGAGGTAAAACCCAGCATCAACCGTTGTCCACGACGACCGACACCGTAAGAATGTAGCCCGCTCCGCGTACCGTTTTGATCACCTGAGGGGATTTTCCATCGTCATTCAAGCGTCCGCGCAGACGGCTGATCTGTACATCAATAGACCGGTCAAACGGGCTGGCATCACGGCCGCGCAGGTGCAGGCTGAGGTCATCCCGGCTGAGCACTTCACCGGGGCGGGACAAAAACAGCTGCAGCAAATTGTAATCGGCACCGTTCAGAGACTGAATATCGCCTTCGGGGCTCGTCAGTTCACGGTTGGTCACATCCAGCGACCAGTTACCAAAACGCAAACGCTGCTGCCCATCCAGACCCGGCCGATGCTCAGCGCCTTCTTCGTAGCGACGCAGCACCGCTTTTATACGGGCCAGTAACTCGCGAGGATTAAAGGGTTTGCCCACGTAATCATCAGCGCCCAGTTCCAGGCCAATGATGCGGTCGGTCTCATCGGAGCCAGCCGTCAGCATGATGACCGGCACCCGTGAACGGGCACGAATCTCCTTGCACAGAGTAAAGCCATCGTCTCCGGGCATCATGATGTCCAGTACGATCAGATCGAGCCGCTGAGCTGGCCAGAACTGGCGCATAGCCTGTCCATCAGCGGCAGTAATTACCGAAAATCCGTTTTTTTCAAGGTACTCTTTCAACAGGTCGCGGATGTCTTCATCGTCGTCCACAACCAGGATGCGCTTTTGTTGTTCTGTCTGCATCTCTGATCCACTTCCCCGGCAAGACTGGGTTCAATCAATGCGCCCGCCGACTAGCGGTCGCCGCGCATCGGCGCTCGTTGACGCAGGCCAGAGTGTACCCCCTCAGCCTGGTCACCTTTGTAACAAAGTATAACAGCTGAGACGACAAACCGGAGTCCATCCCTTTAGGAAAACACCCGGTTTCGGCTAGACTGGAACCTATCTGCCGACAACCCTGCAGACCAGATGATTGGCAACGAGGAAGCCAACACTGCATTACATGCGCGCCAAACTGTGCCTCGAACAGCGCATTAACGATGCCATGCGACTTCTCTGAGCCAGCTGCGGGCTTAGTAAATTAATTGACCCTAGCGACCAGACCTTCCAGATATTCCAGATCGGGAATGCTGGCTTTGCCCAGCTGGGTGATTACCGCCATTTTCTCAGCCTCGGCCAGCGCCGCCTGGCTGTCTTCACGCACATCGGCTTCACCAAGTTTTACCATGCGCGGAATCCCCTGAATCAGCAGGCCGAAAAAACGATTGCGTGCCTGGTTCGACACCGCGTTAAACACGGCAATACGGGCATCCCGTGCGTCTTGCCCACGCACCTGACTGTTGGCAACTTCGAAACTGATGACCGGAATGCGTTCACCACGCCAGTGCATATGTCCCAGATGCCAGGGGGGGGCATTGTCGGCCTGGTCCAGCTCGGTGCGAGGAACCACCTCGGCAATGGAGACGTTGGGCACCAGCAGATTCTTTTGCTGCATGGGCACCAGAAGACTGGCGACAATGACGTCCTGATCGGTTTGCGCTACTGTTTTCATCGTTGTTCACCTTGTGGCCACGCCTGCGGCACTGTCTTCAGGCTATCTGAGTTACACGCTCAGCCAGCCAGATCAAAAGTTTTTCGGCCAGTTCCACTGGCGTTCCCTGCGCCTCGGCGGCCCCGACTTGCAGCACCGAATCAGGCATAGAGCTTTGTACGCAACTGTCGGATGACTGTACCCAGACCGTTCCTCCAGCCGCCCTGATATCTGCAGCGCCAATGGCACCATCGCTGCCCATACCACTGAAGACAATGGCATGCGCCCGGGCGCCAAATTGGGCCGCGACGTTGGTCAGCAAATGATCCAGACCGGGGCCATAGGGTCCAGACCAGGCATTGTTCTGCCAAACAATGCCATGGTTGTCGGTAAACCGGATTTCGTGATGCACCGGCACCAGATACACATGGCCGTTTTCCAGCTGACGGCCGTGTTCGGCATGCACCAGACTCAATTGGGTGTGTCGGCCGATGGATTGTTGCAAGGCATCCACACAGCCGGCATCAATGTGCTGGGCGTACAGAAAACTGGCGGGTACCTTTGCGGGCAACGCATCCAGAAACTCTTTGACCGACTCGGGGCCTCCCAGAGACGCGCACAATACCCAGATTGGGCCAAGCTCTGTTTTAGGAGCATTCTGCAACGATTCCGGTAACAAATATACCGGTGGTGGCCGGGTCGCCCGTAATCGCTCCAGATCAAACGTCGGGGCCGGAGCCGTTGGCTGGGCAGCCGGGGCCAGAGCGCGCAGTTTTTCCTGCATACGCCGCTGCCAGCGCGGGTAATCTTCATGGTTCCGGGCGGGAATGACCCCATCTCCGAACAGGATCGGAGATTCTGTGCTTTCCAGCAACGACTGCACAAAATCATCCCACTGATCGTGGCCTTCCAGTTCAACCACCCAGACCCGAATGGTTTCGTTGTGCATCAAGGCTGGCTTTAGGCGGTCCGGATCAGTATTGACGGCAACGTCATAACCAGCGCCGACCACTACATCCTGCAACAGATGCTGGACCAGAGGCGTGTCGGCAATGATACCGACCCGGCTATGCTGCGACGCAGTCCCGGACCCCACCACCACACTCATGGCCTGATCATGCCTCAATGCCCAGCAGACGCTTGATGGCATCGACCAGGGGCCCTTCCTGGAAGGGTTTGCCCATGTATTCATTGACGCCGATCGACAATGCCCGCTCGCGGTGTTTGGTACCGGTTCTGGAAGTAATCATGATGATCGGGATCTGTTTTAGTCGGCTGTCGTGCCGCACCCGCGAGGCCACTTCGAAACCGTCCATATAAGGCATTTCGATGTCGAGCAGCATGATATCTGGCACCCGGTCCTGCAACTGGGCTACGGCATCGGCACCGTGTTTGGCCAGAATCACTTCCATGCCCTGGCGTTCCAGCAAACGGCTGGTGACTTTACGCACCGTCACCGAATCGTCTACCACCATGACGGTGTAGGGGCTGTCTTTGTCGCGGACCTGTTTTTCCGGCGCTGATATTGCCTTTTTCGGTGCTGGCAGCGTGGTAACCCGGGAATGTTCGATGGCCAGCGTGCTGCGAATCAGAGCGGCAAGGTCGAGAATCACTACCACAGAACCATCACCTAGGATGGTCGCACCGGACACCCCTGGTACGGTGCTGAACTGGGGCCCGAGGGTTTTCACCACGATCTCACGACTGCCCATCAACCGATCGACGTGCAAGGCCATGGAGTGGTGTTCGTCACTGCCTTTCACCAGCACCAGCGGCACTGGCGCAGTCAGACCCTCGACGTTGGGTGTGGCCCCGGTACGCAGCAGGCCGCCCATATACTCCAGACGGTAACGCCCACCGGCGTATTCGAACGACGGCGCATCCGGCCGGTAATATTCCGCCAGTTGCTTGGGCGTTACCCGCACAATACCTTCGATGGAACTGAGCGGAATGGCGTAATGGTCTTCTTCAATGTTGACCATCAGCGCCCGGTTGACCGACACGGTGAACGGCAGACGAATGGTAAACTGGGACCCTTCACCCAGCCGCGAATCGATGGCCATATTGCCACCAAGCTGCTTCACTTCGGAGTTGACCACATCCATGCCGACGCCCCGGCCTGAAATCTGGGTCACTTTCTCGGCGGTACTGAAGCCAGCGTCGAGAATATACTGCAGAATTTCACGATCGTTCAGATCGGCATCGGCGGCCATCAAGCCACGCTCGATAGCCTTGTTGCGGATGCGGTCAACATTCATACCGGCCCCGTCGTCAGACAATCGCAGTACGATGTCACCGCCTTCGCGGGACAGATCCAGACGCACCGAGCCCTTGACCGTCTTGCCGGATTGCAAGCGCTGATCCGCATCTTCAATACCGTGATCCACCGCGTTACGCAGCATGTGCTCAAGCGGAGAAATCATGCGTTCCAGTACGGTACGGTCCACTTCGCCTTCGGCGTTGCCGACGATAAAATCGACCTGTTTACCCAGTTCACCGGCAACCTGACGCACAATTCTGCGCAATCGCGGTACCAGGCGGTTGAAAGGCACCATACGCGTTTGCATCAGGCCTTCCTGCAGCTCAGTGTTGATACGGCTTTGCTGCAGCAACAGAGTTTCCGCATCCCGGGTTTTGTCGGACAGTGAACCTTTCAACTCGGTCAAGTCGTAGGTCGCTTCCATCAAGGATCGAGACAGCTGCTGGATCTGGGAATAACGGTCCATTTCCAGAGGGTCGAAGTCTTCGTAGTTGGTTTCCTCGGCACGCTCCTGACGAAACAGAATTTGGGCTTCGGTTTCCATATCGAGGCGGCGCACTTGTTCGCGCAACCGGTCAATGGTGGAATCCATTTCCCCGAGGGTAAAACCAAAATCACTGACTTCCTGCTCCAGTCGGGCGCGGGCGATAGAGGTTTCACCGGCGAGATTCACCAACCCTTCCAACAGGTTCGCGTTGACTTTGACGGTCTCCTGAGGCTGGGCCCGGCGGCTGTCTGCCTTGTTGCGCTCGGCTTGCTTGCGTTTGAACGGCAAGACATTGTTGCCTGCTTCCGGGGCATCGGTGGCTGGCAGAGAGCTACCTTCGGCCGGAGCATCGGACACGCTGGGCGTTTCAGCAGCGTTTTGCCCGGTGCCGTCACCTGTATCGACCTGATCAGGGTCGTCCCAGGCATTTTCTTCCAGATCCCGGGCCATTTGAATAACGCTTGGACCAAACCCGGCACCGCTGCTGGCTTGACCATCGAGCAGCGCATTCATGGCGTCAACGCCCTGAACCAGTTGATCCTGGCGTGCCAGAATGTTGTTAAAGAAGGTTTCGTCCAGTGCCTCTTTGCTCTGTTGAGCACGCACGATAAAGGTTTCGAATTCGTGGCTCTGGTCACCCAAATCCTTCAACCGCGCCAGCCGGGCACCCCCTTTGAGCGTATGCAAAACCCGCTTCATTTCATCCGCATGGGTTTCGTTGCCAGGCTCTGCCTGCCAGTCTTCGATCGCCTGTTCGAGCTCATTGAGCAATTCACCGGCCTCATCGATGAAGATCTCCAGAATATCGAGATCAACATCGGCCGCCAGTTCAATCGCCGGTGACGGGTCCGGCACGTCTGTATCCGAATCGGTGTCGGGCTCAGCCGCGAGCTCCCCGGATACTTCAGTCGCTTCGCTCTCAAGGATCGAAGGCGCCGGGTTACTGGCGTTGGCGCCTTGCGTCATGTCTACCGGTTGCGCGGGCGCTCCCGGGTGCTTGCGAAAGTGATTGATCGCTGCTACCAGGTCCGGCGCCGACTCACAACTCATGCTGGATTCAATATCCTGCACCATTACCGCAAGACGGTCATGACACTGCTGGATCAGTTCAAGCAAGCCTGCTGATGCCTCGTACTTACCCTGTGCCAGACCTTCATATAGAAACTCAAGCTCGTGCGCCAGATCGCCCAGTGGCGATATCTCAGCCATGCGGGCACCCCCTTTCAGGGTGTGCAGATCCCGCTGCAAGCCTTCCACTTCGAGCGTGTTATTGGTGTCTTCACGCCATTTTTCCATCGATGACTGAATACTGTCGAGGATGTCATTGGCCTCTTCCAGGAAGATGTCCACCAACTCGGCGTCGCCTTCAACCCGGTACCGTTGCGCAGCTTCGACCTCAGGCATAGTCACCGCGTCCGGTGTAGCTGGCGGCTCGCCTGATTCAAGATCCTGACGAATCATGGAGTCGACCTGATCTTTGCCCGAGGCAGCCGGCTCGAGGGGAGTCGCTTCCGCGTCAGGCAACAACTGATACAGGTGTTCAACAAACAACGTATCCTGACGAATGCTCTGACCGGCAGCGAGCCGGTCCATCATCGATATCAGCGATTCCAGGCCCGTATTGGCCAGCTCGAAGAACCCCTCATCGGCCTCGCAAGATCCATCCCGCACGCCTTCTACCAACAAGGCGAGGTTGTGACTCAGGTTCGCCACCGGCATCAAATCCGCGGCCTGGGAGGCCAGTGCCAGAGTATGAAGCTCGCGGATCAGCGCATCGACCTCAGCGTCAGGCTGGCCAGTGTCTCGCCACCGGTTCAAAATGGTTTCGGCACCCAGTACCAGATCCATGCTATCGGACATAAAGATGGACATCAGGGCCGGATCATCCGGTTCCTGGCTGGGGTCTATACGCAACACCCGGTTGTATACGTCCTGCACCCGATCTTTAAACGCCGCAGTATCAACATGCTCACCCTGAGAAGCCGTGCGGATCAGCGCAACGCCCTCGATCAACAACGTCAGGAACCCGGCGTCCGCGACCTTCGCGCGCTCTTGCATATCCCTGACCAGTTGCTCCAGTGGTTGAACCAGCTCGGCCACCGGATCAACACTGGCCATATGAGCTGAGCCCTTAATGGTATGCAAGGCACGCTGCAGCGCATCAGGCAACAGGGAAGCTGCTTCAGCTTCGTCAATGTAGTGATCGATATACTCCAGATGACTGGCGAGTTCAGCCTGGAAAATTTCCAGCAGAGTATCGATACTGCCGCCTTCTAGCTCAAAGCGGTCTGAATCGAAGCCTTCGAGTTCAGCTTCCTCTAGCTCGGCCACCGGCAGTTCATCGAAGACAGCCCAGTCTATCTCGTCATTCGATTCTTCGGTCACGCCAGTTGGGGGTAACTCGATATCAACTTCAGCATCGGAAGGTTCGATCGTCGCCTGCGATTCGGGCGAAGCATCGCCCCAACTGACCGTCTCACCTCTAGCCAGCGCATCGGCGATGGCGGCCAGAAAATCAGCGCGGGCCGTGTCCGGTTTCAATTTTTTCTCAAACGCTGTCATCAACGCCGGTATTTCATCGGTGATTTCTTCAATCACCCGAAGCAGATCATCCGAATGGGCAATGTTGCCTTCAATCAGACAGTTGAGCATGTTTTCAATAGACCAGGCCGTCTCACCCACGACGCTGGCACCGACCATGCGACCACTGCCTTTTAACGTATGAAAGGCACGCCGAAACTCAGTCAGCGCAGCGTTGTCTGAAGAATCGGCTTTATAGCGCGGAAAGAATTCATGAATGGTATCGAGAACTTCGGCGGCTTCCTCAACGAATATCTCAAGGATGTCATCATCAATCAGGTCGTCATCAGCCGATTCATAGGCCTGGAGCGCGGCCGGGCTCTCCGGTTCAGAATCGTTCACAGCTTCGCTATCTGCCAGGAAAGATTCTTCTGACGCTGATGTCTCGCTTTCAGTCTGTTGCGTCAGCCAGTCAGTCGATTCGGAATCGGTCGCGGCACCATCCAACGTCAGCGCAGGGTCGAATGCGGGCTGCGCTTCAAAGCCTTCATCCCAGTCGGTCAGCGCCTCAAAGTCATCAATGGCCTCGAGATCAAGACCCGGATCATCCTCGACTTCGTCGTCAAGCTTCAGCTCCTGCACTGACAAATCGGGGACATCATCATGCCCGGGTTCAGCAGAGTTGTTATCGGCGCTGACGCTCGTCATCTCGCTGGCAGCTTCAACATCCGTGAACGGAGGAACGGTATAGCCAAGCTTGGCAATCGAGTCAGCGGCGCGCTGCAATATATCCAGATTGGTGCCGCTGCCGTCACGAGACAAGCGTTCGAGGTAATATTCGACGCCCATGATAGCATCGGCCAGTGCATCCAATTCATGCCATTCCGGCGTGCGCTTATTGCCCAGCAACTGGTCTTCTACATACTCTTGAGCGTATTTCAAAACCGTTGCGGCATGCTCCAGCGGAATCATTACCAGACCGCCGCGGATGCCACTGAGATTCCGAGGTACGGCTTCCAGTTTGCTGTGGTCCCAGTGCGACCCTATAAATTCAACAATGGCATCTTTGACCTGCTCCAGCCCGTTGCGGGCTTCACGCACCACCGCTTCCTGGGCGCCGTCGAGCCCTTCATCGTATTCATCGCGATCAAAGCTCGCATCATTGGCAATACCGGAGAGACTGGCTTCGACGTACAGCAGCGCACCGGCGATGTCCATCAGAACGCCGTAGTCTTTCAGCTCCGGCTCCTGTTGCGTGGTTTTAATCAGACTTAGTTGTTCGTTCAACACCCGGCGCGGATTACCCAGCCCAAGCACGGCCATGGTATCGGCCATTTGCTTGATGCCCGGTTCCAGGTCGGACAAACGACGTGACTCGGTGACCCGGGTGCGCACCATCAGATCCAGCGAATCCTTAAGTCGTGCCAGCTCTTCGAGCAAGGCCGACGCCACGCTGCCCACCGTTTCCCGGTCGGGGCCAGACAGGCGCTGCCGCTGCGTTTCGATTTCCGCTTCGTTGGGTAATGCCTGGCTAAGGTGATAGCTGTCCTGAATGTGCTGAACCCGGCTGAGCCCCGTTGCATCAATCTTGGCTAAGTAGTAAAGCAGATTCTTAAGCTGGTCTTCATGCGGGTACTGCCCGGCAACGCCACTGGGGTCGGCGAGTAAGCGCTTCATGGCGCCGTCGAGGTGACGCAGGATGACGGTAATGGCCGCCGAACGTTCAATACGTCCCGCTTTCATTGCCGATATAAACGCATCCGCTATCTGCCACAACGCGCCCATGGGGGTGCGTTCGGTTAATCCGACCAGTCGATAAACCGACTTGCCCAGGTATTCGAGGTTGTTTTCGGTATTTTCATTCCGCAACCAGCCCAGAAGCGCCAACTGGTACATCTGACGCAATTTACGCAGTAACTGAACCACACTCGACTGGCTAATACTGAGGGTATCCGGCTCACCGACAAAGCGGCGCGACGCGGCCAAATCAGGGGTAAACAACGCTGTTTCAGACAGCAGAGGTTCGCCGCGCGCTGCGCGTAAATCGTTCAGCAACGGTAGAATCAAAACCGGCAAATCACTCTGGCCGCGCTTCAGCTTTTCCAGATAATTCGGTAATTGCAGAATAGCCTGCATCAGCAACGCCAGGTTATCCTGACTGGGCGGAATGTCACCGTCCACGATCGACTGATTCAGACGTTCCATTTCTTCGGCGAGCAAGGCTGCACCGAAAAACTCGACCATCTGCAAGGTGCCGCTTACCTGATGAATGTAGGCCAGGCTAAACTGCAGACGAGTGGTATCTTCGGGCGTATCAACGTACGCTTCCAGGGCTTGACGCGCCTGTTTCAGCGTATCGAAGATCTCTCCCTTGACCCATTCCAGCGCGACATAATCACGGCGTTCTGCCATGCCTGTACCCCTTTGTATTCATTTGTGTTTCAAGTAGGCCAACGCCCGTTCACCGGGTACGCGCGTTAGTTCAGGCATCTTCCAGTCCACAACTTCGCCCAGGCCCAGTACCAGCATGCCGCCTTTGGCCAGTCGTTTGGCCAGATCAGACACGATTTCCTTGCGGCGCCACTTGCGAAAATAAATCAGCATATTCTGGCAATAAATCAGATCCAGCTCTTTCATCGGTGAACGAGCCAGTTCCAGCACATTAAGGCGCGTAAAACACACGCGTTCCTGCAGTGCCGGAGCAATTCGGTATTGTCCCGCCTGAGGCAAGAAGAAACGTTCGATCAGGCGATCGTCTATTATTTCAACCCGCCTGCCCGGATACAATCCCTGACGAGCTGCCTCCAGAGCGCGGGAGGATACATCGGTCCCGGTCACCCCGAAGTGCCTGACCTGATCAAACTCACGGCGCAGCAGATCGGCCGTCATCATCGCCAGGCTGTAAGTTTCTTCACCGGTGGAGCAGCCAACACTCCAGATACTCAGCGGTCGGGTGACTTCATGAACCCGGCGTGTCAAAAAATCTCGGGTCAGTGCGAAAGCGGCCGGGTCTCTGAAAAACCGGGTTTCCTGAACGGTCACCCGATCGATCAGACAATTCCATTCGATCAGCCCTGCGTCACCGCTGCGAATATAGCGGTAATAATCCATATAATCCGTGAACCCCAGTTCACGCATGCGTATCGCCAGGCTGGTTTTCAGGAAGCTGCGTCGCTGCTCTGGTATCTGCAACCCAAGACGCTTTTCCAGCAACTCCTGCCAAGTAAGGAAAGCACGGTCACTCAGTTCTGGAGCCTGATGTACGGAAGCATTCTGGGTCACCAAGTTACTGCCTCATCCACATCAGCGGTGCATCCTCGCACGGCCATCATAACAACCATACCTCTGAACTTCCCGAGGGACCCGACCAGCCGCTGTTAAGCGACCTCATCGTCCAATTCCGGGGCACCCAGCATACCCAAGTCATCGTCACCTTCCGGCAGCTTGAAACCAGCGACCGAAGAACGCAGATCGTTCGCCAACTGAGCCAGGTTACCAATCGACTTCGCGGTTGCCGTCGTACCCGCTGACGTTTGTGAGGTAATTTCCTGAATCACGTTCATCGTGTTGGAGATGTGACCCGCAGACGAGGCCTGCTGGCGTGCAGCGTTGGAGATGTTCTGAATCAGGTCAGCCAGGTTCTTCGATACCGACTCGATTTCTTCCAGTGCTACACCGGCATCCTGCGCCAGGCGTGCACCCCGAACCACCTCGGCCACGGTTTGCTCCATCGAGATTACGGCTTCGTTGGTGTCGTTCTGAATGGTTTTAACCAGCGCTTCAATCTGTTTGGTTGCCGCCGAAGACCGCTCCGCAAGACGCTGTACTTCGTCCGCAACCACCGCAAAGCCCCGGCCTGCATCACCGGCCATGGAGGCCTGAATCGCGGCGTTCAAAGCCAAAATGTTGGTCTGGTCGGCAATGTCGTTAATCAGCGATACGATGTCACCAATTTCCTGTGACGATTCACCGAGTCGTTTAATACGCTTCGAGGTTTCCTGAATCTGTTCGCGGATATTATCCATGCCATTAATGGTCGACTGCACCACATCGGCACCTTTCTTGGCGATCGCAACCGACCGCTCCGCCACTGCGGCTGATTCCGCAGCGTTCGCCGATACCTGGTCGATGGACACCGCCATTTCGTTTACCGCCGCCGAGGCACCGGCAATTTCCTGAGCCTGATGCTCCGAAGCTTCGGCCAAATGCATGGCGGTTGCCTGCGTTTCCTGAGCGGCCGAGGAGACCTGTACCGCCGTCGAGTTAATCGCCGATACCAACTGACGCATCTGGTCGATCGCGAAGTTAATAGAGTCAGCAATGGCACCTGTGAAGTCTTCGGTTACCGTGGCCTGCGTTGTCAGATCACCGTCTGCAAGGTCAGCCAGTTCATCCAGCAGTCGCAGAATTGCATTCTGGTTTTGCTCATTGGTTTCAGCTGTTTCACGCAAGTCTTTCTGGGTATCACGAATAACCACGAATACCGCGATGGCAATCAGCACCAGCGCCAGCGCACCCAGTGCGTAAATCACCAGGGCATTACTGAGTGGGCGGGTATCTGCCGATTGCTGAATCTGGCCAGCCAGTGTGGAGGCTTGTTCAAGCAATACCTGAGAGTCGGTAAAAATATTGGAGGCGGCTTCACGTACCTGGAACAACTCAGGGGAGGTCGCCATAATCTGTGTGACCGAGCCGGATACGATCTGGAACAGATTGGCAATTTCATCCAGCGCTTCACGCGCTTCGAGGTCGTCCACACGATCGATATCTAGGTTGGCGTTGCCGTTCAGCATGCCGTCCAGAACACGCTGGAACAGTGCCGCATCCCGCTCGAACGAGTCAGCTGCCATGACAGCGCCTTCACCCCCGACCAGAACCCGGTTAATCGACCGCACAATCCGTTCAGCCAGCCAGGCCTGACGCTGGGCAACCGCCACCTGGCCTGCGCCAGCATCCGTTTCGAGCAGAATCTCGACAACTTCGTCGTATTCAACCTGCAGCTCGGGAATCCGTTCAGACAGGGTGTTGGCCGTTTCGTGCAGATCGAGAATGGTTTCCTGGGATTCAACGATCAAATCCGAATTCTGGCTCACCCGGTTCCAAATACGCGACAGGCTGCTGATATCGACCTCTGGCGCATGCTGTGCCAGTGACGGTGTACCGGTAATGGAGTTGCCCTGCTGCACATAATTCCAGCGTACTTCGAACTCGGCGCGTGAGCGTTGCAACAACCCAAAGGCTTGTTCCTGACCACCGGATGCTTCCGAGGAGTTCTTCGCAATTTCCTGCGACAGTACCCGCATTTCACCCGCGTGTTCGAGCAACTCCTGGTCAAAGGCGCTCAATCTGAAATTCTGGTAGACCACGGCGAACAGGCCCAGTACCACAACCAGCAGCGCGGCCAGCAGAATACTGAGCAAGCGGTTGGTGCCCAGGATGGTTAGTAAATTTCCGGCTCTTTGTTTCATCGTTCGAACTCCAGTTCGGCCTCAGGCTGTGCTTCTGAAATAGAATCGTTCTGTTCGTCAATTGTGTAAGAATAGCGTCCCGGAAAGGCGTTCAAACAACGCAATTTCCGAACCAACCTTCTCCCGGGGTATGTAGCCTGACTGTATGGCTGCATCCATTCACCCGGTGACGGTCAGACCGCCACTTCCTGAAAAATATCGTGCTCATAAAGATCCCCCATGCTGATCACCGTCCAGATTTGGTTATCCCGGACGTAGTGGCCGCGCACAAAGGGTTTAATGGTATCGGGTAGTGCCGGGACATCGCCTGAAAAATCATCAACCGGAAAGTATTGCATGCCCTCGACTGAATCCACGATCAGCCCGTCTATCTGGTCGTGCTGTTCGATCACCAGAATGCGACGATTGCGCATGGATTCCTGACTGGGGGTTTCAAAAAGCAGATCCAGATCAATCAACGGAATCAGACGACCCCGGACATTGGATACACCCTGAACCCAGGGCTTGACGTTAGGCAGGCGAGTCACGGAAGGAACATTCAGGATCTCCGTGATTTCATCCATGGCAGCGACAAAGTAGTGATCGACCAGTCGAAACCCGATGCCACTCCAGGTTTCCCGAACCTCCTGCTGCTCGGGCAAACCCGCAGCCTGGGTACGACAGCGCAGCGCGATGTCACGCAGCAGCTGAATTGGAGTCATATCAGACATGAGTGTGCAGTCAGTCCTGAAGGTTGCCGGCGAGAACGGCCTCGACGGTCGACAACAGCTGATCTTCAGCGACCGGTTTGACCAGGTAGCCACTGGCGCCTTGCCGACGACCCCAAACCCGGTCTGTTTCCTGATCCTTGGTGGTCACAATCACGACCGGGATATGGGCGGTATCGGCACCTTTGGTAAGTTGACGGGTCGCCTGAAAACCGTTAAGGCCGGGCATAACAATATCCATCAATACGATATCAGGCAATTCCTGACGTGCCAGGGCGACTCCGTCAGCCCCGTTGTCGGCCGTCAATACTTCATGCCCATGCTTTTCCAGCATGCCCTGAAACGCATAGGTCTCAGTAGGAGAGTCGTCTACAATCAGAATCCGTGCCATGGTCCACCCATTTATTTTTAAACATTAAATCAACAACAACAAACCGCTCAGCCGAAGCGTGCGGTCATTATTTTACGTAATCCCGAATTGCGCCCAGCAGCTCTTCCTTACCGAAAGGCTTGGTCAGGTACTGATCGCTGCCGACAATGCGGCCTTTTGCCTTATCAAACAAGCCATCCTTACTGGACAGCATGATGACCGGCGTTTCCTTAAAGGCACTGTTATTTTTGATCAGTGCACAGGTTTGATACCCATCCAGTCGGGGCATCATGATATCCACAAAAATAATGTCCGGTTTGGTATCGGCTATTTTGGAGAGTGCGTCGAAGCCGTCCGTCGCGGTGATCACCTCACAACCGACTTTCTTCAACAGCGTTTCCGCCGTGCGCCGGATGGTTTTGGAGTCGTCAATGACCATCACCTTGAGGCTTTCAAAGCTGTTTTCCATAGGTCATCCCAGGGTTGAAAGCTATATTTTGAGTACCTGTCTATCAGGTACCGGGCTGCAAGTAGCGTACCAGTAATTGAACCCGCATGTCTGGCCCATGCTGGCACTGATGTGCTCTCTAGCGCACCAGGTTACGTCACTCGCAACCTGATGCGCAGCAAAAACCGCCATCTGTCTGGTAACACGGCGCTTACCCCGACAGCCAAAATCGGGATACGGATACGCTGTCGACCACTGTCATCAACAGAAGCGCTGTTACTGGCTGTCTAATACCAAGACTGGAACTTTTATCACAGAATCTAGCTATCCGCTATAAACGGCTGTAAAGAAAGTTGTTTTTGCTATACCAATCATCTATTACCATACCAGCCAATGATAACCTGAGGCTAGACATGAAATTAACGATCGGCATCGTGATGGACCCTATAGAGACCGTCACTTACAAGAAAGACAGCTCACTCGCCATGCTCTGGGCCGCGCAAGACCGAGGCTGGGAGCTGCTCTACATGACTCCGGCCGACCTTTATCTGGACGACAGCCAGGCCAAAGGCCTGATGCGGCCACTAAGCGTATTTCGTGACCCAGATCACTTTTATGAACTTGGCCCTGTCAAAGCGGCCCCTTTGGCGGATCTGGATGTTATCCTGATGCGCAAGGATCCGCCGTTCGACAACGAGTATACCTACGCCACCTACCTGCTGGAGCGAGCCGAGCAAGAGGGCACCCTGATCGTCAACAAGCCACAGGCGCTGCGCGATTGTAACGAAAAGTTATTCGCAACTCTGTTTCCAGAGTGTTCACCACCGCATCGGGTAACCCGCAACGCTCAGTTGTTGAAGGAGTTCCATGCCGAACACGGTGATGTCATCTTCAAGCCGCTGGACGGCATGGGTGGCAGTTCCATTTTCCGCTTGAAGGCGGACGACTCCAATGTCTCCGTCATCATTGAAACACTGACCGAACACGGTAAAACCCAGACCATGGCCCAGAAATACCTGCCTGAAATCAAGGATGGCGACAAACGCATCCTGATGATCGACGGCGAACCGATAGACTACTGCCTCGCCCGCCTGCCAGCACGAGGCGAAACCCGGGGCAACCTCGCCGCGGGCGGCACCGGCCGTGCCCAGCCGCTGACCGATCGGGACCGCTGGATTGCCGCCCAGGTGGGGCCAGAGCTTAAAAAGCGTGGCCTGTTGTTTGTTGGCCTGGATGTCATTGGTGATTATTTAACAGAGATTAACGTGACCAGCCCAACCTGCATCCGCGAAATCGATGCCGCCTACGACACCAACATCGGTGGACAGCTGATGGATATCATCGCCCGGAAGCGGGGAGCGGCCTGATGTCGACCGCTGCCAGCATAGGCGCCGCTGATCGACTCAGCTTTACGCTGTTTCTGGCGCTTGGCTTGCATGCCCTGCTGATTTTCGGGATCGGCTTTTCTGCTCCCGAGGCCCGCTCAATTCCTCCGACGCTGGACGTCACCCTGGCCCAACACAGCCGCAGTGAACCCACCCCTCTGGAGGAAGCCGACTTTCTGGCCGATGCCGACCAGGAGGGCAGCGGCACCCTGGATGAGGCCGCCCGGCTGACCTCCACCGAACAAGCTGAGATCGAGGACAATCAGATTTTCCGAACCACACCAGAGCTGCAAAACCTTAATTTTGCCGAGCTGGACGTGGCCCGCAAACGCATTCTGACCGCCCAGACTGACGCCAGCCGCACCGCCCTGGACCGTGCCGAAGAAGACGCGCCGCCCGTCGAGGAACTGGCCAGCAACGACCCGCTGATGATCAGTCAAATCAATGACGTTGCGACGCTGCGCGCCATGCTCGATGAAAGCCGTCAAAATTTTGCCAATCGTCCCCGGGTCAGAACCCTGACCGCGGTGTCGGCGCGTCGCTCGCTGGACGCCGCCTATGTGTTCAACTGGCTCGACGAGGTTGAGCGAATAGGCAACCAGAATTACCCGCAGGCCGCCCGCCAGGACCGGCTGTCCGGCAGTGTCCGTCTCGCTGTTAAAATGAAGGCAGACGGTAGCCTGGCATCGGTTGAAGTCACCCAGAGTTCCGGCCATGCCCTGCTGGACCAGGCGGCCAAACGCATCGTCTACATGGCGGCTCCGTTCGAGCCATTCACCAGCGACATGGCCCGGGAATACGACCAATTGGAAATTATCCGTACCTGGCAATTCCGCACCGACAACCGCTTCAGAAGGGATGCCTCATGACCCTGCCAGTTGGCCAATGGCTGGGGTTTGATTTCGGCCTCGCCTGGATCGGCGTCGCCGCCGGTCAGACCATCACCGGCACGGCAACGGGCATCACCACCCTGCGTGCCCGCGATGGCATTCCCGACTGGCAAGCCATCGACGCCCTCGTTGCTGAATGGCGGCCGGTCGGCTTTGTCGTCGGCATTCCCTACAACATGGATGGCAGCGACAGTGAAATGGGCACCCGTGCCAATAAGTTTCGCAAACGCCTGTATGGGCGCTATGGCTTACCCGCCGAGGCGGTGGACGAACGGCTTAGCAGTCGCGAAGCGCGCAGTCACCTGGGTTTGCAGGGCGCCAGTTTGACCAAGGCCCGTCAGGCTGACATCGACAGCCTGGCCGCCCAGCTGATTCTGGAAACCTTTCTCAGCCAGCCCGCGTGATACCTTCTTGTCCATGACTGAGCCCATCAAGATGCTCAGTGCTCATCAGGTCACAGCCGCACGGTAGCGCTCGTTGCACCTGTTTGCGGGCAAGACTTGAATCGTCACAGATCAGGACGGGTGTCGACATGGTTACTCGATCATGCAAATTGACATCAAAGAATCCGCAGCGCTACCGGGATACAAACGGCCATGGGTCCCCTGAGTAAAGGCAAGAAACAGCGCTCTGGCAAACCGGAATGCGGGCCCTGTTATCCTATTGCCAGATGCAGATGCCGATCCCAGTCTTTCCAGACAGGCTGATAGTCTAACCTTTGCACAGCGGCAACGACATCCTTCAGTGACCGATTATCGTCAATGCTGAACTGTTCCAGCGCCGCATCCGGCTCTACGGCATAGCCCCCGGGCCGGGTTGAAGACCCGGCACTCAAACTGGTCACCCCGAGCGGCAGCAAGTGCTCACGCAGTTGCGCTGGCTCCCGCGTCGACAGACTCAGCTCCAGATCCGGGCTGAACAGACGCCAGGCACAGACCAGTTGGACCAGATCGGCGTCGGACAACGGATGAGGCGCCTGAAACCCGCCCTCAGCCGGTCGCAGCCGTGGAAACGACAGCGAAAACCGGCTGCGCCAGCAGCGGCATTCCAGGTAGCGCAGATGATGAGCAGCCATAAGGCTGTCCAGGCGCCAGTCGGCGAGCCCAAGCAACACGCCCAGGCCCAGACGGTGAATGCCCGCGTCTCCGGCTCGCGCCAGGGCGGCCAGCCGGTTATCGTAATCGGCCTTGTTACCACGAGTATGATGCTGCCGGTAAGTCGGTCGATGATAGGTTTCCTGGTAGACCAGCACCGCATGCAGGCCCGCCTGATGCAGGCGGCGGTACTCTTCCGTCGACAGTGGTTGCACTTCAAGACTGATTTGAGCCATTTCCGGACCCAACTGCTGCAGCGCCCGTTCATAGTAGTCCACCCCGACCACACGTGGCGCTTCACCCGCTACCAACAGCAGGTGTTCGAACCCCTGTTGTTTGAGATAGGCCGCTTCAGTCGCGAGCTCATCGGTGCTCAGAACTTTACGCCTCACCCGGTTACTCATCGAAAAACCACAGTAGTCACATTCATTGGCACAGGCGTTACTGAGGTACAGCGGCGCAAACAGCTGCTGAACCCGCCCGAAGCGCTGCACCGTCAGGCGATGACTCAGTTGCGCCATGGTTTCCAGATACGGCCGGGCCGCCGGGCTGAGCAGCGCCATAAAATCATCGGTACTGCGACGCGGACTGGCCAGCGCCCGTTCGACGTCTGCCCCGGTTTTGGCATAGAGCGAGAGACCGCTGGTCTGCCAGTCCGGTGGCTGGAAATCGCGTTCATCGGTCATGGTCATCGCTCCCGAGTTCAAGAAACGCCGTCAGCGGGCTGGACGCCGATGCTCGCAGGTCCGGCGGCGCAAGCCCGGCCTGTCGTGCCTGGAAACCGGCCTCAACGGCCGCCCTGAATGCTGCGCCCATGGCGACCGGATCTGCCGAGGTGGCAATGGCGGTATTAACCAGCACCGCATCGGCACCGCGCTCCATCGCCTCGGCAGCCTGCGACGGCGCACCCAGGCCAGCATCGACGATGACCGGCACCCGCGACTGTTCGATGATGATGTCCAGAAAAGTCGCCGTGGCCAGCCCCTGATTGGAGCCAATCGGTGCCGCCAGCGGCATGACCGCGGCACAACCAGCTTCTTCCAGTCGCTTGCACAGCACCGGGTCTGCGTGCACATAGGGCAGTACGGTAAAGCCCAACCGTACCAGTTGCTCTGCGGCTTTCAGGGTTTCGACCGGGTCTGGCAGCAAATAACGCGGGTCCGGGTGAATTTCCAGCTTCAACCAGGGCGTCCCCATGGCTTCCCGGGCTAGCTGGGCCGCCTGAATGGCCTCTTCGGCCGTTCGTGCACCTGAGGTATTGGGCAGTAGCCGGTAGCCGGCCGTCTGCAGCGGTTCAAAAATGGCATCGCGATCGCGCCGGTCCAGGCGTCGCAGCGCCAGGGTGACCAGTTCGGTGCCACTGTTGGCCAGCGTGTCGAGCATGAGCCCGGGGTGACTGAACTTGCCGGTTCCGGTCAGCAACCGCGATGAAAAAGACGTATTGGCAATGGTTAACATGATCAGCCTCCGGCCACAGCAGTAAACAGTTCAAGCCGGTCACCTTCGGCCAGCAGCCAGTGTGACCATTGATGTCGGGGCACCACCTCGCCATTGCAGGCCACCGCCAAACCGCCCTGAGCAGCCGCGCCAGGACTGTTCAGATAATCCGACAAGGCCACATCCAGAGTTGTCTCTGAGGCGACTTCCAGATGATCGCCGTTGCACAGAATCTTCATGCCGCACCTCCGGTCAGGGCTTGCCAGTGACGATCCAGGTCGCGCCAGGCCTGCGGCGGCGACTCGGCCTCGGTAATCGCGGTTACCATGGCGACACCGGACACGCCGCAGGCGGCGACAGCGTCCAGATGCCGGGCTTTGATGCCACCGATGGCGACAGTCGGACATTGAGAGCCAATCAGACGCTGATACTGCGCTAAACGGTCCAGACCCTGAGGCTGACTGGACATAACTTTCGTTTCAGTCTCAAAGACATGACCCAGGGCGATGTAGTTTGGCAGCAGCCGCTGGGCCCGTCGCACCTCGGCAAAGCCGTGGGTTGAAACACCCAGACGCAAACCGCCACGCTGAATCGCCACCAGGTCCGCACTCGCCAGATCCTCCTGACCCAGGTGCACCCCATAGGCGCCAAACTCCAGCGCCAGCGCCCAATGATCATTGATGAACACCTGAGCCTGGTAGCGCTCCCCCAGCTCGACCGCCCGATTGATCTGCGTCGCCAGACGCTCGGTATCCAGCGACTTCAGTCGCAACTGCAGGGTGCTGGCCCCAGCCGCCAGTAAAGTCTCCAGTTGGGTCAGATCGCTCACCACCGGATAGATACCCAGCGGCCGGGTCAGGCCCGGAAAAGGTTTGGCCGGGGCCGGGGCGTCCCGTTCCCGGTCAATATCGGCAAACTCAAGTGATGACAGGTCAGTGACGGGTGCTCGCGCCAGCGTGCCAGCCCCCTGCCCAGTGGCATAGGCCTGTTTCAGGCCCCGGTACACAAAGGCATTGGCAATAGCGACCGCGTCCATCAGGTCATACCCCAGGGCGCGGGCCGTGGCCCAGGCACTGCTCAGGGTACAGCCGGTACCGTGCGTATGGGGGGTGCTTAACCGCGGCTGGCGCAATCGCCAGTGCCCGCTGTGGTCGAATAACTGGTCGGTCACCTCCTCGCCCACCGTGTCGTGGCCGCCTTTCAACAAGATGGCCGTGCCGGTATCGCGATGCAGCTTTTGGGCTGCTTCCTGCTGGGCGACCGGCTCGCCACCGCAGCCAGTGAGCCAGCTCAGTTCAGGCTTATTCGGGGTGACCAGATCAACCAGCGGCAACAGCCGATGCAAAGACGCATAGACAGCACGGTCGGTCAGTGCATCACCACTGGTGGCGATGGCCACCGGGTCCAGCACCACAGCGAGCCCCGGCCAGCGCTCACGCCAGACGAGCAGGGACCGGACCAGGTGACTGATCTGATCAACACTGGCGAGCAGGCCGATCTTGATCGCAACCGGTGGCAGATCATCCGCCAACGCCATCAGTTGCGCATGAAACGCCGCCAGCGACACAGGGTCAGCCATCACTAAGCCGAGACTGTTCTGCGCGGTGACCGAGGTTATGACCGTGGCAGCGTGACCACCCAGGGCGGTGATGGTCAGCGCGTCAGCTTGAATACCGGCACCTCCGCCACTGTCGCTGCCAGCGATGCTCCAGACAATGGCGCGCGGTTCACTCATGGTCAGCTCCTTGCGCGGGTGAATAGAGCTGCGCACCCTGGTCGCGGAATTCGGCCGATTTCTGCGCCATGCCCGCCTCGGCGTCAACTTGCAATGGTATCCGGGCCGCCTCGGCCCGATCTGCCGCCACGGTGTCGCGCACTTCCTGGCTGATTTTCATCGAGCAGAATTTGGGACCACACATGGAACAAAAATGCGCCACCTTGTGACCTTCCTTGGGCAGGGTCTGGTCGTGATAGTCACGGGCGGTTTCGGGGTCGAGCGCCAAATTGAACTGGTCTTCCCAGCGAAACTCGAACCGGGCCCGGCTCATCGCATTGTCGCGAATCTGGGCACCGGGATGGCCCTTGGCCAGGTCTGCCGCATGAGCGGCAATCTTGTAGGTGATCAACCCCTGCTTAACGTCATCCCGGTCTGGCAGACCGAGATGCTCCTTCGGCGTCACGTAGCACAGCATGGCGCAGCCATACCAGCCGATCATGGCGGCGCCGATGCCCGAAGAGAAATGGTCGTAGCCCGGAGAGATGTCGGTCGTCAGCGGACCAAGGGTGTAAAACGGCGCCTCGTCACAGCATTCAAGTTGCTTGTCCATGTTCTCTTTGATCAGGTGCATGGGCACATGGCCCGGCCCTTCGATCAATGTCTGAACATCATGTTGCCAGGCAATCTGCGTCAGTTCACCCAGGGTTTCCAGTTCGGCGAACTGGGCGACATCATTGGCGTCGGCAATGGCGCCCGGGCGCAGACCATCGCCCAGTGAAAACGACACATCGTAGGCCTTCATGATGGCGCAGATGTCTTCAAAATGGGTGTAGAGAAAGCTCTCTTTATGGTGCGCCAGGCACCACTTGGCCATGATCGACCCGCCCCGGCTGACAATGCCGGTCACCCGGTCCACGGTCATCGGAATGTGGTGCAAGCGCAAGCCAGCGTGAATGGTGAAGTAATCGACACCCTGTTCAGCCTGCTCGATCAGGGTGTCGCGATAAACCTCCCAGGTCAGGTCTTCAGCAACACCCCCGACTTTTTCGAGTGCCTGGTACAACGGTACTGTGCCAATCGGGACAGGCGAATTACGCAGTATCCACTCCCGGGTCTCATGAATGTTGGCCCCGGTCGACAAATCCATCACCGTATCAGCCCCCCAGCGCGTGGCCCAGATCAATTTGTCGACTTCTTCTTCGATGCCCGAGGTCACCGCCGAGTTACCGATGTTGGCGTTCACCTTCACCAGGAAGTTACGGCCAATGATCATCGGCTCCGCTTCCGGGTGATTAATGTTGCACGGAATAATAGCCCGGCCACGGGCGACCTCATCACGCACAAATTTCGGCGTAATCTGCGTTGGAATGGCCGCACCAAAGGCTTCGCCCCGGTGCTGGTGCGCCAGCGTCTGATCTTGCAGGCGCTCTCGGCCAAGGTTCTCACGAATGGCGATGTATTCCATTTCCGGGGTAACAATACCCTGACGGGCGTAATGCATCTGAGTCACATTGCGACCGGCTTTGGCTTTGCGCGCAACCCGGCTGTGGGTGAATCGCAACGCCGCCAATGACGGGTCTTCAGCACGCTGGCGCGCGAAATTTGAACCCAGTGCATCTTGCCATTCCGTATCATCGCGCTCCTCGATCCACGGCTCACGCAGCGCCGCCAGCCCGCGTCGCAAATCGATGTCCGAATCGGGGTCGGTATAGGGGCCAGAGGTGTCGTAGACAATCACCGGCTCATTAGCCCGCCACTGGGGCGTTGCAACGGTTCCACCGACGCGCGTGTCTGACAGGTGAATAGCTCGCATGCCGACCCGGATATCCGAACGGGAACCGGCCAGGTACAGACGTTCTGAGTTGGGAAAGGCAGCGATTGCATCAGCTTGCAATTCTTGAACACGCTCGCCAACTGGGGCGCCCGGTGTCCGTTTGATTGGCTGTTTCTGGTTTATCGCAGGTGTGGATATAGTCATTTTCGATCGTTCCTCGCAAAAGCGACGGAGCGAACGCAGGGGAGCTGGGGGTGTAGACGATCATTGGCAGACAACAGACGCCCGGGTCTGCTGTCTGCCAACACACACCCGAACAAGCCATTCAGAACCGGCCAATGCCCGGCTTGAATTGAAAATACCGGAATCCGGTGGATTCATAATATTCAGGGCATGGCCCCGAAACTGGTATTCCCCTTGTTTCCTTCGCGAGTACGAACTCGATCAGGTTCAACGGATCCCGCTAGTGCGATCTCAGCCAGGGTATTCCCCCGGCACTCCGACAAGACTTGGCAAGCCTACTGCGTAAGCGGGCTCAGTTCAAGGTAACCCATCGGCGGATTGCGCCCGAACGATCCGCCAATGGATCGTTCGGGCTGTGGAGTTCGCAGCTCGGACGTTTCATCAATCACTCTTTTGGTCTTTGTTCACCGTATTGACTGACTATTTTTTAACATAACCACCGGCCAGAGCTGGAAGGGGAGTCACCCTTTCTGTCGAACGGCGCCTTGTGGTGAACCTTTTGGGGAGATCTGGTATGGGCATTTAGTCTGTTAAAGTGCACCAGGAGGCTGTCGGACTTAGGGGGATGAAATAAATAGAGTTCCCGATTACCCTAAAAATTGCCTTCCTTCCCAGAGATATCAGGACAAATTCGCCTGAGGGCTAAATCTTTAATAATGCAACGCGAGTAATTGACGAACTATAACGCCCTTTTAGCAGAAGCATTCGTTTTCTTAAACACGCCCTTGCACCTACTGCTGCCCCCAAAAAACGGTCGTCCGTGTGATGTAGTTCTAAGCCGATTTCGAACTATGGCAAGCCAAGAGCCTCTTCGGTGTTTACATTTTTGACCATATAAGCTATAAACATAGATCATTATCCATTAAAAGCAAAGAAGGTGTGAATCCTATTCCAATCCGCCGACCTAGCCTTCATGAGAGGAGCATACCCATGAAAAACGAAACTCCAGACGTCTCACCCGGTATGGTTTCGTTCGAAATGATTGGCACTGTTGCCGTGCTGACAATCGACAATGCCCCGGTCAATGCCGGGTCTCATGCCGTGCGTGCGGGGCTGGTGCAGGGTATTGTACAAGCCACCGCTGCCAACGCGACTGGGACAGTTTTGATGGGGGCAGGCCGTTGCTTTGTCGCCGGATCCGACTTGCGAGAATTCGGCAAGCCGCTGGCACCGCCCGAGCTGCCGGAGGTCATCCGGATCATAGAAAATACAAATTTTCCGGTGGTTGCCGCTATGCATGGCGTGGCGCTTGGCGGTGGGCTGGAGCTATCTCTCGGGTGCGATTATCGCATTGCTGAAACGGATACAAAGCTCGGCTTGCCCGAGGTCGCGCTTGGCCTCGTGCCAGGCGCGGGCGGCACCCAGCGGTTGCCGCGCCTTGTGGGAAAACAACGGGCCATCGAGATGATCTGTAACGCCGAGCGCCTTCCGGCGGCGACAGCACTAGAATACGGTTTGATTGATGCAGTGACTGAGGGCGACCTTTTAGAAGAGGCTATTGCCTTCTTGAGGGCTCAAGACCGGCCTAAACGGCTCGCCATCCAGATACCGCCTCCGAATGAGTCACCCGATGCAATCGAAGCCGCGGCCGTTAAGGCATTGCAGCGTGGCAAGAAGCGACCGAACGTAGCCGAAGCAATCCGGCTAGTGATGTCCATTGGCGAGCATGATGCTGACACGGCGCTTGCGGACGAGCGTGCGGTATTTCAGCATCTGCGCTTCAGCGAAGACGCCTTCGCGTTGCGCTACCTGTTTTTTTCCGAACGCGCCGCCACTTCGGTCGACGGTCTGGACATGAAGCTGGCGCGAAATATCGAGTCGGTCGGGGTCGTCGGCGGCGGCACGATGGGACAGGGGATCGTGCGGGCGTTTCTTGCGGCTGGCTTGCCGGTGGTCTTGGTCGAACGCGATCAAGTAGCGCTGGACAGTGCAATCGACAAGATAGATGCCAGTCTTGAGGCATTGGTCGCCAAAGGCCGACTCTCAGCTGAGCAACGCAAGCAACGTTGCGCCGCGCTGGCTGGGGCAGTGGAGTTTTCCGCTATTTCCAGCTGTGACCTGGTGATTGAGGCAGTGTTCGAAGAGATGTCCATAAAGAAGGATGTGCTGAAACGGCTTGAGGCCGAGTTGTCGCCTGAAGCAATCATTGCCACCAACACGTCCTATCTCGATATCGACAACATGGTGAAAGATCTTGTGCGGCCTGAGCAGATCATTGGCCTGCATTTTTTCAGCCCTGCCGACATCATGCCGCTGCTCGAGGTGGTGCGCACCGCCAAGACCTCCGACCGTGTTTTGACGACAGGGATAAAACTCGCCCGCAAGCTCGACAAACAACCGATAGTGGCTCGGGTCGCAGAGGGGTTCATTGGCAATCGTATCTACGCGGCCTATCGGCGCCGAGCCGAGCTTTTAGTGCTCGATGGCGCGATGCCGGAACAAGTGGATGCGGCGGTAACCGGCTTTGGCTTTGCCATGGGGCCCTTCGCAGTAGCCGACATGTCTGGCCTCGACATTGCTTGGGCTATGCGCAAACGGCAAGCCCCCACGCGCGACCCCGAGGCGCGCTATGTGACCATCCCCGACAGCCTTTGTGAAGCCGGGCGGCTGGGGCGCAAGACGGGAAAGGGCTGGTACGATTATAGCGAGGGCACAGCTCGGCCCGACCCAGGAGTTGACGCCATCATAGCCGCAGCGCGCGCCGAGGCGGGTATTAGGGCAGTGTCTTACACTGCAGAAGCTATCCAGCGCCAGCTCATGACAACCATCGTTAATGAGGCCACATGTCTGCTGGACGAAGGCGTTGCGCAGCGGCCTTCTGACGTCGATGTGGCGTTGACCAACGGCTATGGCTTCCCGCGCTGGTGCGGCGGCCCACTTTATTGGGCGTCGAAACAGGAACGTTCGGTTCTGGAAGCCGATCTCGAAGCCCTGTCCAAGGCAATCGGTCACGGCTTCAAGGCCGGGCCAGTGGCCGATATTCTCAACCAAATCGATACCTTTCAGGAGAGCTGAACCATGCACAGCGTCTATATCTGCGATTATGTCCGCACGCCGATCGGTCGATATGGGGGCAGCCTTTCCTCAATTCGCACCGATGACTTGGGGGCGCTGCCCTTACGCGCACTGCAGGAGCGGCATACGAGTATCGACTGGGAGTCAGTGATCGATGTAATCTATGGCTGCGCCAATCAAGCGGGAGAAGACAATCGGTCGGTTGCACGCATGTCCCTTCTGCTGGCAGGGCTACCCGAGACCGTCTCCGGCACCACAATCAATCGGCTTTGCGGGTCTGGCATGGATGCGGTGCTGGCGGCATGGCGTCGACTGGCCGTGGGCGAAGGTGACCTCATCATTGCGGGCGGGGTGGAAAGCATGAGCCGTGCGCCCTTCGTGATGCCGAAGGCAACCTCGGCATTCTCGCGCCAAAATAGCGTTGAAGACACTACCATCGGCTGGCGCTTCATTAACCCGGCGATGCAACAGCGCTACGGTACGGACTCTATGCCCGAGACGGCGGAAAACGTGGCTGAGCACTACGGCATTTCACGCGAGGATCAGGATGCATTCGCCCTGCGTTCACAGGAACGTGCTGCAGCGGCGATAAAGACAGGTATTCTGGCCGATGAGATCATTCCGGTCAGCGTGCCACAGCGGCGTGGTGACCCAGTGATTTTCGACACCGACGAACATCCACGTGCCACGTCCATCGAGACACTGGCGTCACTAAGGGCGCCCTTCCGCGACGGTGGGTCGGTGACAGCAGGCAATGCCTCGGGCGTAAACGACGGAGCGGCGGCACTGATCCTTGCGACCGAGCAAGGGATCAAACGCCACGGTCTGATTCCGTTGGCCAAGATCACCGGCGGTGCCACCGCAGGGGTCGCGCCACGACTCATGGGGATCGGCCCGGCACCGGCGACGGAAAAGCTTTGCCTGCAGCAAGGGCTGTCCGTGCGTGATTTCGACGTCATAGAATTGAACGAGGCCTTTGCTAGCCAGGCGCTGGCCGTGACCCGACGCTTGGGACTCCCGGATGACGCTGCGCTTGTCAATCCCAATGGCGGTGCCATTGCCCTAGGACACCCGTTAGGCATGTCGGGTGCGCGGATCACTGGCACCGCGGCCCGAGCGCTGGCGCGCGGAGAGGGGCGTCGGGCATTGGCTACCATGTGTATCGGCGTCGGCCAGGGCATTGCCATAGCGCTTGAAGCAGTGTGAGGAGACACAAAATGATGAAACTACATTGGTCCCCACGCTCTCCGTTTGTGCGTAAGGTGATGATAGCGTTGCATGAGACTGGCCTTCTGGATGAGGTTGAACTGGTCAGGTCGGTGGTGGCTGTCCACCTGCCGCCTAATTCGGCAGTGCTGACCGACAACCCGCTGGGCAAGATCCCCACGCTGGTCACGGAACAGGGTCAGGCCGTTTTCGACAGTCGCGTCATTTGTGAATATCTCGACATGAAAGCGGGCACTGAGCTCTTCTCCGCCGATCCGGCGGCGCGGTTCAACCAGCTAGTCTGGCAGGCCTTGGGTGACGGGCTGACCGACATCCTGCTGCTCTGGCGAACCGAGCTCACACGCGAGTCAGGAGCCTGGACAGCCGTTACGGAAGGTTGGCATGCCAAGGTCAGAGCCTCAATGGCGCAGCTGGAAGAGGACGCCGAAGCCTTGGCTGCGGCACCTTTCGGTATCGGCCACATCGCCGTGATCTGCGCGCTCGGACAACTCGATTTTCGTTGGCCGGATTGTGCTTGGCGCGATTTCTTCCCGAAACTCTCAATGGCCGAAAAGGACTGGGCAGCTTGTGCCTCGGTCAGGGCCACCGCAATCTTTGATGATCAGGATAGCAACGCCGGCGAAGTTACCACAGGACAGCTTAGGTTCACGGGCTAAGGTGAAATTCATCGACGCAACACAAATGAGAAAAGCCTAGTTTTTTAATTGATAGCGTTATAACTCAGCGTTATCCTGAGGCAATACAAGTAATTGAGGTATCTTGAATGCCCAACGGCATAAACCAGAATGCGACGGTCAGAGCGATGCAAAAAAGCAATGTATCGCGTTACATTCAGTTGGCCAGCCTGTTCCGCCAACGGATCGAGTCTGGAGAATGGGACCTGGGCACCAAAATTCCGACCGTCAAAGAACTGGCCAGTCAATGCGGTGTGGCAACCATGACCATTCGGCAGGCCCTTGACATTCTTGAAGGTGAGGGGCTAATCGAGCGTTTTCGCGCAAAAGGAACGTTCGTTATCGAACGACCGAGCCGCGAACTGTGGTGCGAGGTCAAGACCGACTGGTCTGGCCTGCTCATCGCGCGCGACAACGCCACCATCGAAATCCTCAGCGAGGAGCGCAACGTATTATTGCCCCGGTATGAAAGTGCGATCGGCAAACCGGCGCCAGGCTACCGCCACCTACGGCGACGTCACAGCCGTGACGGCACAGCTTTTCTGCTGGCCGATGTCTATGTCGACGAGCGGCTGTGCTCGGCCATACCGGAGGAAGCCTACACCACCGTCACGGCCATGCGTTTGGTGTCTGACATTCCGGGCCAAACCGTGAAGAATGCCAACCAAATCGTGACCATCGGGTCGGCTGGTCTGGAAACAGCGACCGAGCTGAACGTCTCTATTGGAGATCCTGTGGCGAATGTGCAGCGGATGGCGGTGAACCAGGATGGCGATGTGATTCTGTTGGCCAACGGGATCTATCGCGGCGACATGATGAGGATCGAAGTGAAATTGCGGTAGCCACTGCTTTTGTTTTTACACTCGTCACAGAACCCGAAGAACAGCAGCTTGGCGTTTTGGCACACCCACCAATTCCAATGGTCTTCAGGGTTCTGCTCAGCTTTTGAAAACTGGCGAGCGTTTCCTGCGGAAGGCTGCCATTGCCTCGGCGGTGTCCTCAGAAGTAGACAAGGCCTTGGTCTGACCCTGCTCGAAACGGTAGCCATCGTAAATCGACACGCCCTCGGTCACCTGGAAGGATTTCTTTGCCGCACGCACCGCTGATGGGCTGGCCTTAGCGATATCCGCCGCTATACCTTGAGCCGTATTTAAAAGCTCCTCCGGTGTCGTGCAAGCTGATGCAACATTCATGCGATATAGATCGGCGCCGTAGAACCGGCGAGCCGTGAAGATCAGCAACCGAGCGTCGGATTCGCCAAAATGCCGACGTACATGGGCAACGCCTCCGGCAAGGCAGACCATCACCTCGGTCATCTGCAAAAAGCCCTTCTCGGCCACGACAAGAATATCGCAGCACAGCGCCGTCACACAGCCTGCTCCGATGGCAGCACCGTTCACCGCAGCGATGATCGGCTTGGGGCATTCCAGCAGACAGTCGAAACTGGCGCGAACACGGCGATTGTGCGCCGTGTAGTGGCCTGGGTCCTGCGTCGGACGTTCAGATAGGTCCGCCCCGGCAGAAAAAGCCTTACCCTCACCTGTCAATACGATGGCCCGCACATCCGTACGATCACCCAATTCGTCTATAACGCTCACCAGCTCTTCGCGGAACCGATTATTCTGCGCGTTCACTGGTGGGCGATTGATGGTGATGGTGGCGACGTATTCCGCCACATTCAGGGTGAGACTGTCATAATGGCTCATGCGTGGGCCCCTTAAGGTTTGTGTTTCGGGAGAGGTTGATGTCGATTCAGTCCAGTATGGGTCGCAGCATCTCGAAAGAGCGCGGGGGAACAGTGTATTCGCGATAACCCATCCGCCCGAGGGGCTTCAACAACTCTATATCGACAAGGCCTTCACGCAGGACCGACTCGTCGATATGGATACCGATTACCTCGCCAATGACCACACGGTTGGTGCATGTCGCGCCAGTCGAGGGCGTCAATGTGATCAGCTGTGACAAGCGGCATTCGATACTCACAGGGGTTTCCTTGACCCGGACACAGGGAATGTTGCGGCAAGGCTCAGCCGTCAGGCCCGACGCCTTAAATTCATCAATCTCGGGTGGGTACGCGGCGGAACTCTGGTTCATCGCTTCGCGCAAGGCATAGGTGGCAATATTAATACAGAATACGCCCGTCGCCTCTGCGTTGGTCACGCTGTCCTTGGAGCTATCAGACGAAAACATGACGAAAGGCGGCTTCGATGAGATCGCGTTGAAGCAGCTATAGGGAGCCAGGTTCGGCGTGCCGTCCACCGATAACGTTGACACCCAGCCGATCGGCCGAGGCACTATTAAAGCAAGCCAAGGGTTGTGGGGCAGGCCGTGTGATTCGGTTCGGGGATCGTAGAACATTAGGTATTATTCCTTCTTTTAACTTGCTATGAATGTACGGAAAGATGCCTTGTTAGTCTGTGAGCCGATCCGGCCCCGGCATCTGTGCTAATGTCAGTGCTGGACCGGGAAGCGATGCAGTCATCCCGTCAGGTAGGGGCACGCGGTGCGCGTTCAGCGTCATTGCGACCATAGAGTAATAGCCGATTACTGCGGTCAACTCGACAGCACCCACCTCTCCCCATCGCACGACGATGCTCTGATAGGCATCCTCCTCGACATCGCCCTGCTGCAGTATTTGGCGAGAGAATTCATAGATCTCACGCGCGGCTTCATCCTTGCCAAAATCGGGTAGCGAACAGGTACGGATCGCTGCGGTTATCTCCGGGGCTAGCCCCGCGCGGTCTGCATCCCCAGAATGGATCGCCCACTCCAATTCGCTGTTCCAACGGCGAGCAGTCACTAGGATGGCCAACTCGTTCAGATAGGTCGGGATCGAGGTTTCGAAACGCAGCACCTGACCCAGCCTTTGCCATCGGTCGGCCAGGGCGGGATTGTGCAGCGCTGCGCGCAGCGGCCCAACCAACGTTCGACGCGGTCCTGAGACGATTTGCTCATAAACTTCAAGCTGAGCATCACTCATTGTTTCCGGTGTAGGAAAGCTGATGCGTTCGCCGGTGTTGAGTTCGTTGTGGCCTGGTTGTTTACTCATTTTCGTTTACTTCCTAGTCCGAGCGCCTCGAGCACTTCTTTTGTATGCTGACCCAGCAGCGGCGGCGCCATATCGAAACTCAGCGGCGCGTTGCGGAAATTAAGCGGGCTGACCACTTGCTTGACAGATCCGCTGAGCGGATGCGAAATGTCGCGTAACATCTTGCGATGGATGACCTGCGGTTCATTGAAAACTTTGTCCACGGTATTGATTGGCCCCGTTGGCACGCCCGCCTCCGAGAACGCGCTCACCCAGTCGATGATCGTATCCGAGGCCAGAGCCTCAACCAGGATTTTCTCCAGCTCGGGCAGGTTCTCGACCCGCGCGGCATTGGTGGCGAATCTCGGATCGTCAGCCAGGTCGGGCTGACCGATCACCTCGGTTAGCTTCCTGAACTGCCCGTCATTGCCTACGGCCAGCACGATATAACCGTCTTTCACCGGGTAGACGTTCTGCGGCTGAATGTTGGGATGGCGATTCCCGCGGCGCACGGGGGGCTGGCCCGAGACCAGATAGTTCATCGCCTGGTTGGCGAGCATGGCGACTGAAACGTCGAGCATAGCCAGATCGATGTGATCGCCTTTACCGGTCTGGTCGCGATTAGCCAGCGCCGCCAAAACGCCGATAGTGGCGTACATGCCGGACATGATATCGATGATCGGCACGCCCACCTTTTGCGGGCCGCCGCCCGGGGCATCGTCCGGCCCGCCGGTGACGCTCATCAACCCGCCCATGCCCTGGATCATGAAGTCGTAGGCCGCGTCCTGCGCCATCGGGCCACTAAGACCAAACCCCGTGACGGAGCAGTAGATCAGCCGTGGATTGATCTCGCTCAACGCCTCATAGCCGAGGCCCATGCGATCAAGGGTGCCCGTCTTGAAGTTCTCCAGCAAGATGTCGCTTTCCGCCGCCAGTGCGCGCACGGCGGCGCGGCCCTCCTCGCTTTTCAGGTCGAGTTCCACCGAACGCTTGCCACGGTTGACGGACAGGTAGTATCCCGCTTCTTTAGTAGCGCCGCCCTCCTTGTCTTTCAGGAAGGGTGGCCCCCAGCGACGGGTGTCATCTCCTTCGCCAAGACGTTCGACTTTGATCACGTCAGCGCCGAGATCGGCCAGTACTTGACCGCTCCAAGGCCCAGCCATGATGCGGCTGAGGTCGAGAACTCGAATATGCGAAAGCGGGCCCGCCATCAGAATGTCTCCTTGGTAATTTCAGAGGCCGCCGCATCCAGGAAAGAGCCCAGCACGGCATTGAAAGCGTCAGGGTTTTGGTAGTTGGGCACATGGCCCGCTCCAGGGATTTCGGCAAACGCGGCACCGGGCAGGTCGCCAAATTGTTTGCGGATCGCCTCGGGCATGGCGCCGTCGTTTTCACCGAAAATGCCGAGGAAGCGGCAGGTAAGGCGGGAAACGACGGCAGCGTAATCATAGCGTTGCAGCGCGTGAGTGGCAGTAGCAAAACCTTCTACTGGCGTCGCCGCGACCATTGCCGCCAGAGCCTTTAGGGTAGGACTGTCGGTGGGCTCGCCCGGCATCCAACGTTCGGCGGTGACGGTTGCGATGGAAGCCAAGCCACTGGCGCGGGCAGTTTCGCGTCGCTCAGCCCAGAAGCCCTCACGTCCTGGGGCGCTGCGGGCAACGCCATCGACAGCGACGAAACCTTCGAACCGTTCCGGGGCGACGGCATAGGCGGCGAGACCCGTGGGCACGCCCATCGAAAGGCCAACAAAGGTGCAGCGCTCAATACCACAGGTGTCGAGGATAGCCAGCAGGTCGGCGCCGTAGCAATCGAAATCCATCGGGCACGTCGGAAGGCTGGAAGCCCCATGTCCCCGCACGTCATAACGCAGTAGCTGGTAGCGGTTGGACAATGCTCCGATCTGTCTTTCCCATATGCTGAGTTCGGTCATCACCGAGTTTGACATTACCACCCAAGGCGCGCCCTCAGGTCCGTCGATACGGAGGTTGAGCGTACCACCATCGGCTAGGGTGACTGTTTGTGTTTGTGTCATTATTCACCTTTCTGAGAGGAAGCCGCCGGGACTGCGACGGGGCGTGTTAAGAAGCCCACGCCCAAGACCAGAACCAGCGACGCCAGACCGGCGAGGTCTGATAAAGTTTCGGGGGCAAGTAGGCAGAGCCCACCAAACAAGAGTACCAGTGCTTCCCAGGCCTTAGCCTTGCGACTTAATCCATAGATGTAGCGCTCCGAGGCTGCCGCCAACATTAATATCGAGAGGATGGCGGTGGAAACCGCTAAGGCGCCCTCTACCGCACTGCCCTGCAAGATCAGGTTGGGATTAAGAACGAAAAGGAAGGGAAGAATGAAAAGAATCGCACCCAGCCTCATAGCAGTCATGCCGGTCTTCATCGCAGGGGCCTTGGCGATGGATGAGGCGGCCACGGCGGCCATTGCTACCGGTGGAGTGATGTAGGACAGCATTGCCCAATAAAGAATGAAGAGGTGGCTCGCCATTACGCTGAAGCCGCCTTCTACCAAGGCGGGCGCCAGCACCACGGCAAGAAAGATATAGCACGCGGAAACCGTCATCCCCATGCCAAGGATGAAGCTTGTCAGTGCCCCAAAGAGCAACAGCAGATAGGGATTTCCGCCCGCATATTGCACCAATTCGCGGCTAAAAGCGTTGCCGACTCCGGTGATCGCAAGCGAACCTACCACCATGCCAACCCCGGCCAATACACCCACGAGCAAGGCGATGGTAGTGCCAGCCTCCATGATGAGGATGATGATTGGCCGCAGCAGGTGTTGGCGCTTGGCACGGATCAGCGCCGTGATGATGAGAAGCACCGTAATGTAGAAAGGCGCCTTGGCTTCGGCATTCGTGGCCAACAGCAGGAACACCAGCGCAGCGAGGCTGATCAAGAAGATCCAGCCTGAGCGCAGCACCAGGAATAGCTTGGGAAGCTGGTCCTTGGGCAGTCCCTTCAGACCATTGCGTGCTGCATAACAGTCTGTCTGGATCAGCAGAACAAGGTAGAACAAAAGCGCTGGTACGGTCGCGGCGACCATGATGTCGGCATAGGGCACGTTCATGAACGAGGCCATTACAAAGGCTACAGAGCCCATCACCGGCGGCATCAGCGCGCCCCCGGTCGAGGCGCAGGATTCCACCGCCCCGGCATAAGTGGCCGGGTAGCCGCAGCGTTTCATCGTTGGGATAGTCATTGACCCGGTGGAGATCACGTTCGAGATCACGCTGCCCGACAGACTGCCGAAAAAACCGCTCGACAGGATCGCCACCTTGGCCGGACCGCCGCGAGCGTGACCCATAAGTGCGCTCGCGAGATCCATGAAGAAGACACCACCACCGGACACGGTCAGAGCCACGCCGAAGACAATGAAGCCGATCAGCAGGTCGGCGACGACCCGCATCGGGATACCAATGATGCTTTCGACACCCAGAGAATGACTCAACATGGTTTCGCTGAGGGACAGCTGCACGCCCCAGAGAAAGCCCGGCATGTGCCCGGTATAAAGTGGGAATGTGGCGAAGACTGCGCAGATAATGAAGAGAGGAAGACCGGCACACCGACGCACCGCCTCAAGTGAGAGCAGGACAAGTAGCCCCGAGAGGACTACCACGGGCATGGGGGCCTGGAATTCCCAGCCGCGGAACAGGATCTCATTGGTGTGAGCAGCGAAATACATGCAGACGCCAAAAGCCGCTGCGGCGAACACCCAGTCATACCAGTGCACCTGAGAGCTGTCGGCTTCGCGCATGGGTGTGGACAGGAAGGCCACAGGCATGAACAGACCGATCACGATGTAATAATACGATGTGCTGATCGGTCGGAAACCAAAGAGCTGTAAATTGAAAACCTGGTTGATGATTATCATCAACCCGACTGCGGAGAGCGCGAAGGTCGCGAACCAGGCTGGACCGGACAATCGCGCGCCTTCCTGCTTCCAGAGCTTCGTCGCAGAGGTGTTATCAGTGGTGAGTTCAGACTGCATGGGCCGCACCCGGTTGGTAGGTCGTTAATTGGAAAACTGCTGGAGGGCACCCGGACGATCAGCCTGGGTGCCGGCAAAAATACCCGCCTATAGGCGGGCAATACTGGCTCTCAGTTCAGCGCCTCGTCTCTATAGGTTTCCCAGAAAGCTGGCCAGTCATCCTCCGACAGGCCTTCGGCCCTAGCCTTGACGGCAGCGCTTTCCCACATAGCCTTGGTTTCTTCGATCTCGGCAATTCGAGTTTCGTTCCAAGTGTCGTCTTCTTCAGTCCAAACGTCGATTTCGCGCAGATACTTAATAGCGCCGGAATGAAACGGTGCGCCAGCCGGGGCCTTGCCCGATTGGTCTAGCTTCCAGCGCGGCATTACCGGGTTGGCATTCTTATAGAGCTCAAAGGTTTCATCCAAAGCTTTCACAAGGTTGTAGACCTCGTCCTCACTGGTGCCTGCAAGGGTGGTAAGCTGTGGGTAGCTATAGCCCAACAGGTCGGCTGGATCGTCTTCGGAGATGCTGACGCCAACGGTCACCGTTGTAGGCGAGAACAGGCTGGCCTCTGCGACCACGCGCTCCCAGCCCTCGGTGTCAGAAGCTGGCATGTCCAACCAGCGGACGCCACGGCCACCTTCGGCTTCGCGCAGGGCGGCGACTGTTGTGGTGACCGGCACGACGTCGATCTCGCCACCGATGAACCCCTGAACCATAGCGCCGTAAGAGGGGTAGATCACCTGTTCCACGTCTTCCTTAGTCAGGTTGCCAAAGGCGAGCGCGGCCTCTGTGTTCATCAAGGTTGAGGGGCTGGCCTGTACGAAACCTACCCTTTGGTCCTTCAGGTCATAGGAGCTTTGGATATCAGTATCCTGCCCGGTGACTAGGCCAACAGCGGCAGGACGCCCCATGAGGACGCGCAAATCCTGGGGTCCCCAGTCTTGAGCTGCAAATTCGTAGCTGGCATCACCCGCAAAGAGAATCTCGTTGCCCATAAAGCCATAGCTTGCGCGGCCGCGGATCAGCGGCAGCATTCGGCCGATTGCAGTACCCGACGGCGTCAAACGCACAGTGGTACCGAACTCCTTGTCCAGGGCGTCGGCCATGGCCGAGGCTTCGACATAACCTGTGGAGCCAAGGTCATAGGACGTCCAGACCATGGTTTGCGGAAGCGTCACGTCCTGCGCGAACGCAGACTGACCCACGAGAACGGCAACGGTCACGACCGTGCCTGTGATGAATTTTGAGCGTAGCATGCTGTATTCCTCATCTTAGTTTTTGCTTTTGTTTTTTTTCTCTACTGATACGGCATCGACTTGGGACCGATTCCACAAATTCTAGCTTCCAAAAATCAATAAGTCAATTTTATAGATCATAAGTTCTTATTTATTTTTGACGCTTAGAATTACGACGGCAGATCGAGTATCGCCTTGGACAGAACATTGCGCATGATCTCGGTAGAACCACCGAAAATGGTTGTCGGGCGCGCCGACAAATAGGTCGAGGCAGCGTGCAAGCGGCGATCGTCTTCGGGAGGCGCGCGAAGGCCCGATTCCTCAGCGGCAACTTCCAGAATTAATTCCGAGATGCGCTGGTAAAGCTCGCTCTGAAAGATCTTTAGCATGGACACGTCGGCGCCGATCGCCTCGCCGTCGCGTAGTTTATCGACATAGGTTTCGAACAGGTCCGATAAGTCCATAACGTCGCACTGCAAAGCAACGTAGCGATCTCGGAATACCGGATCCTCCCAGAAGCCCGCACGCTGCGCGATTCGCTTCAACCGCCCCATAGCGCTGGCCGACAGGCGTGGCGCGCCGATGAAAACGCGCTCGTGGCCGAGCAGCGCCTTGGCGGCGGTCCACCCTTCGTTGGCGCTCCCCACGATGTGGTCTGCGGGCACCCGGACATTGTCAAAGAATACCTCGCAGAACTCGGCTTCTAGTTCGAGGTTGAGAATCGGGCGGACGGTGATGCCTTTGGCGTCCATCGGTACCAACAGAAAGCTAATCCCGGCCTGTTTCTTCACGGTCTTGTCAGTACGGGCGAGGATGAAAATCCAATTGGCATCCATGCCCAAGGTGATCCAGGTTTTTTGTCCGTTAATCACCCAGTCATCGCCGTCGAGGACCGCTTCGCAGCGCACAGCAGCAAGGTCCGATCCGGCCCCCGGTTCGCTGTAGCCCTGCGCCCAGACATGCTCACCCGACAGGATCTTCGGCAAGAAATGACCCTTCTGTGCATCGGTACCGTATTTTAGCAGCAACGGACCAAGCATCACCGGGCCTATATCGTTTACACGAGCGCAGCCGAAGCGCTCGAACTCTTCGATCATAATTAGGTGCTTGCCTGCAGTTAGCCCCATGCCGCCGTGTTCGCGCGGCCAGGTGGGGCAGATCCAGCCCTTCTCCGCTAGCGTCAAATACCACGGCTTCACCTCCTCCCAATGCAAACGGCTCAATGCGTAACGCGGAAGGGCGGGATAGTTCTCTTCAACGAAATTGCAAACAGTCTGACGAAACTCTTTGTCGGACATCGAATTATAATCAGGAAGTTGTGTCATGAGGCATCCTCCAGTAGGTTGGCAAGAATCTGGCGATGTACGCGGGGGGGACCGAAGAAATTCACCTCGGTCATCGCCTTACGCACGTACAGGCCAATATCAGCCTCGTCGGTGATGCCCATGGCGCCATGCATCTGTACTGCCTCCCGCATCACCAACATAGTCATTTGGGCGGCCCGTAGCTTGCAGCGCGCAACGCTCTGGGCACGGGTCATTGGGTCAGCGCCGGTGTCGAACCGGCGAGCGGTGGCAAAGATTGCTGCGCGGGAAAGTTCGAGCTGTATCTTCATCTCGGTCGCGCGATGCTGCAGCGACTGGAAGCTGCCGATTGGTTGGCCGAACTGCTTACGCATACGCAAATAGTCGAGCGTAATATCAAGGGCGCGCTCCGCCAGCCCCATGAGGTAAGCGGAATGGCCCAGAGTTGCATCCTCCAGAACTTCCTTGATGCGTTCGCAAGGAAGAAACTCAACGTCGACTGAGGCGAAACTGAGCGAACCTATTCGGCCCCCGTCTAATGTCTCGGCACCTGTCACGGCCAGCCCTGCTGCATCGCGCGGCACCAGAGCGACTCCATTGGAGGTAATGACCGCGAATAAATCTGCCCCCTCGGCCCCAGGCACGTTCACTTTATGGCCGTCAATCGTGCCTCCCCTGGCTCCACCGGCCCAGGAAAGTGAACCTGTTTGATCTTGCCACGCCATGACTATCACTTCCTCGCCAGTTCTCACGGTTTCTGGGAGGGCGGATTGCAGCAAGGCACCTGACATCATCGACGACAGCACCGGCTCGGGAAGCAGTCCGCCGCCCAATACGCGCATTAGCTCGCAAGTCTCGCGCATACCGAGTCCGAAGCCGCCCTCATCCTCTTCTACCCGGATCAAAAAAAACCCCAGTTCGGCAACTTGCCTCATCACTTCTCGGTCGAATCCAGCACCTTGGAAGCGTGTCTTGCGCACGCGTTCAACCGAGCCGTCCCCCGGAACCACCGCGCGAGCACTGTCGACCATCATGCGCGCGTTTTCAATCCACTCTTCAGTCATTTTCCCGTCCCCCAGATTGTTTCTATTTTACGGCGCCAGCAGCGCGCAACTCAGCGATTTCATACTCACCAAGACCCAACTCGCGCAGCACCTCATCCGTATGTTCGGCAAAAAGTGGTGGGGGTCGTGCAGTGTCGGCGGCGCACCCCGAGAAACGCACGGGGTTAGCCACATAGCGCACGCGCCCCGCAGAAGGATGTTCTAGTTCCTTCAACAAGGCGCGCTCCTGCACCTGAGGCATGTCAAACGTGTCTTCAAATGAATTTAGCGGCCCGGCCGGGATGCCGATGGCTTCCAATTCGGCATAGCAGGTGTCTGCATCCTTGGCGATAAGCTTCGCGGCGATAAGCGGAATCAATGTATCGGCGTTCTGCACTCGTGCTAGGTTGATAGCATAGCGTTCGTCATCCGCCACACCGTCCAGTCCGAGATAATCGGCAAATCTTCGAAACTGTACGTCATTGCCGATGGCGATCATGATCGGTCGGTCGGAACAGTCAAACGCCTGCCAAGGACAGGTAATTTGTGATGCAGTGCCGTTGCGGCGCGGCAATTTGCCCGATGAAAGATAGTTCATTGCCATGTGCGAAGCCGCGTGTATCTGCGTGTCGAGAAGCGCGATGTCGATGAACTGACCTTCGCGCGAAATATTGTCGCGATGGTTTAGTGCGGCGAGTATGGCCGACACGGCATATTGACCAGCAGTAATGTCTGAAATCGAATAACCTACGAGGGCCGGACCTGAACCAGGCTGGCCCTCGCCCGTGCCGGTCATGCTAAGTAGCCCGCTCATGGCCTGAAAGATTGGGTCATAGCCAGGCAGGTGAGCCATTGGCCCGGACTGGCCAAAACCTGTGATTGAACAATAGACAAGCTGCGGATTGAGCTCTGCGACCGCCGCGTAATCGAGGCCAAAGCGCGCCAGCGTGCCTGTCTTGAAATTTTCGATAAGGACATCGGCCTCAGCGATCAGGCGACGGGCCAGTTCCTGACCTTCGGGTTTCGACAAGTCTACGGCCACAGAGCGCTTTCCGCGGTTCATAGCCAGAAAAGACGAGGTCTCGCTAGTGGGCTCACCGTCGGATCCGATATGGGGTACGCCCATGCGTCGTACGTCGTCACCGCCCTTTACATGCTCGACCTTAATGACATCCGCCCCGAAGTCGGCCAGCATCTGTGCTGCCCAGGGTCCCGCGAAAACCCTGCTGAAATCGACCACCTTGATGTGCTCCAGACACCCAGCCATAAATATCCTCCTACCTCTTCATTTATCTTTAGCATCCCTGAAATGGGTTGCTTGCACAAGATAAAAATTATAAATATACTTCAATGACTTTAATATAGCTGGAAAACAGCTTACACCGAACCCGACTCTTGCCCGGCATTTTAAGAATGTAGAGGAAATATAATGATTACTGTAGGCGAACCTCTGGACCTTAAGGCTAATGTGGGAAAATCTTTAGGCAGCACTGAATGGCAGAAAATTACACAGACGCATATCGACACTTTTGCTGAACTGACGGGTGACGACCATTGGATTCACGTCGATATAGAACGAGCTGCCCGCGAGCTGCCTCAAGGAAAAACTATTGCGCACGGACTGTTTTTGCTGTCTTTGATACCGCGCCTCCAGCGGCAACTTTTTATTATAGAGAAACGAGGCGCCGGGCTGAATTACGGCTACGAGAAAGTGCGCTTCACCGCCCCCGTTCCGGTCGATTCCCTGGTGTGTCTGACTCAAACGATTCTCGGTGTCAGGCCAAGGGGGAATGGCGTCCAGATAGAAATCCAATCGACGATCGAGTTGCAAGATAGCCTCAAACCAGCGCTTGTAGCACATGGCATCCTGTTGATCGAGAATTTAAAATGATGTGCGGTAGTCTTAATAAGACGCGCAATTGCGCCTTCTACCTATTGCTGGCGAATAGGGTGCAGGAGATCAAAAACAACCTGGTAGCTATTATGCCCGACGGTGAAGAGCGCACGCTCAGGCTGGAAGCCCTGATAAAGGTGGTGGAAGGTGAAGGCAATTGAGAGCCGGACTCAGGCTCGTCGTGCTGTTTTCCGTCTCCGGGCTTGCTGGTCTTGTGTTCAGTTGGATCGGCATACCACTGCCGTGGATGATTGGTCCTCTGGTATCGGTTGCCATTTTGACCGTGACCGGGACGCTTGAGAAGCGCGTACCGATCCGGATACGCTCTATTGGACAGGTCATCGTGGCCACCTTCATTGGTGCGCATTTCACACCCGACGCGCTTCATTCCATGCTGCGTGCGGCGCCATTGCTGATTGGGGTCAGTCTCTATATCCTCGTGGCCTCCCTCCTTGTGGCGCAGGTGCAGGCACGGCTATTCGGCACCGATCGGGTAACCGGCTTTCTGTCGGTCGTGCCGATCTCTCCAGTGGAAGCTGGAATTCTGGCTGAGTTGCATCACGTAGCGACAGCACCGATAATTTTCGCGCAGACCGTACGGATCGCGCTGCTCGTGATCTTCATCCCATTTATGCTCTACGTGTCGGACCCCGCTGTCCCGGCCATCGTCCCCCCTGTTGAAACACGCGGGCTTGTTGGCCTCGTCGTAACGCTCATGGGCGCCACTGCCGGCCCCTTACTTTTCATGGTACTGAAACTTAACAATCCATTCTTCCTCGGTCCGCTTCTGCTCGCCGCCGTGCTATCGGCATTGGACTTGCCCTCTTTCTCCACCCCACAACCAGTTCTGGCGCTGGCACAGGTCATTCTGGGCACTTGGCTCGGCTCCTGCTTCAGGCGCGAACTACTTGTAGAGCCCAGCAAGCTCGTAGCGTCGGTGCTACTGTCCACCGCTCTTCTTCTTATCCTCTGTTTGTTGGGAGCCAGTCTGGTCGCCGAGTTCACCGAACTACCCTTCGCCACGCTCGTACTGGGCTTTGCACCGGGAGCGACCACCGAAATGGCGCTGATGGCGGGGCTGCTTGGGTTGGATGTGGCCTTTGTCACCGCGATGCACCTGACACGTATTTTCATCATCATGCCGAACGTGTCGTGGATTACACGCATGTCACACCCTGCAGGTCTCCGCGCTGAAAAGCTGCGAACCCATCAACCATCCGATAGGAGAAAAATATGAGCAGAGCAGCCTGACCTCTAGGCTATCTGGCCGCTGAGGCCGCCGCATGCCAGCCTAATACACGTTCCGGGAGCGGAAAATTTGGGTCCCGGAGAGCGTCACATGCAGAGCGCTAAATTGTTCTGCGTTTCTTTAAGCAATGCGAAAAGGTTTTTATATGAAAATTCTCGTCGCGGTTAAACGTGTCATTGATTACAACGTCAAAATTCGTGTTAAAGCGGACTACTCTGACGTCGACCTTAGCAACGTCAAAATGGCCATGAACCCCTTCTGCGAAATTGCCGTAGAAGAAGCGGTGCGCCTCAAAGAGAAGGGCGTGGCCACGGAAGTCGTTGCCGTCTCGGTCGGCCCTAAAGCCGCCCAAGAGCAGCTGCGTACCGCGTTGGCGCTGGGCGCAGACCGTGCCATTCATATCGAAACCAATGAGCGGGCGGAATCTCTCGCCGTGGCCAAGCTGTTGGCCAAAGTGGTAGATGAAGAGCATCCAGGCTTGGTGATTTTAGGTAAGCAAGCTATCGACACCGACAATAACCAAACCGGGCAAATGCTCGCCGCACTAACTAACCTTCCTCAGGGAACCTTTGCTTCAGAAGTGACAGTAGACGGCGACAAGGTCAACGTCACGCGGGAAATCGACGGTGGCTTGCAAACCATAGCCCTGACGCTGCCTGCTATCGTCACCACCGACCTGCGCCTCAACGAGCCTCGCTACGCCAAGCTCCCCGATATTATGAAAGCCAAGAAAAAGCCAATGAGTGTCAAAACTCCTGCCGATTACGGTGTCGAGATGGCCTCCAAAGTCAGTCTACTGAAAGTGGAGTCTCCGACCGAGCGTAAAGGCGGCATCAAAGTCGCCTCGGTAGATGAACTGATCGATAAACTAAAAAACGAAGCCAAAGTACTTTGAAACAGTACTTTGAAAGGAGTTGATTCTATGAGCATTCTAGTACTCGCCGACCTCCATGAAGACCAACTGACGGGTGCAACGGCCCACGTGGTCGCAGCGGCCCAACTTATTCAAAATAACACCGGTGGCAATATTGACGTTCTCGTTGCTGGTGAAGGTATTCAAGCCGCTGCTGAAGCTGCCGCCAAGCTTGACGGCGTTACTAAAGTGCGCCTGGCGGATAACGCCGTGTACGCCAACCAGCTCGCTGAGCCACTGGGGGCGTTGCTGGTCGAACTAGCCAATGATTACACCCACGTGCTGGCCAGTACCACTACCACCGGCAAAAACGTGTTGCCACGTTTAGCCGCACTAAAAGACGTCAGCCAGCTTTCTGACATTATTGCCGTGGATAGCGCCGACACCTTCAAGCGCCCGATATACGCAGGTAACGCCATTGCCACAGTCAAAAGCGGCGATGCGCTGAAAGTCATTACTGTGCGCTCCACTGGCTTTGAGGCGGTGGGTGCAAACGGCAGCGCGTCAGTTGAAACGGTAGATACAGTCGTTGGAAATCGCCAGTCAAGCTTTGTCAAAGCAGAGCTGGCGCAGTCGGACCGCCCGGAGCTGAGCGCTGCCAAGGTTGTGATCTCCGGCGGACGCGGTATGGGTAGCGGTGAGAACTTCAAGCTGCTCAATGGCATTGCCGACAAGCTGGGCGCGGCGATTGGGGCCTCGCGGGCGGCGGTGGACGCAGGCTTTGTGCCTAACGACATGCAGGTTGGGCAAACCGGCAAGATTGTTGCTCCGGACCTGTATATTGCTGTTGGGATTTCCGGGGCCATTCAGCACCTGGCGGGCATGAAAGACTCCAAGGTAATAGTCGCCGTCAACAAAGATGACGAGGCTCCGATTTTCCAGGTAGCCGACTACGGACTGGTAGGCGATCTGTTTGAGATTCTGCCCGAGTTGGAACTGCGACTCTGATAACCAATGTTGTTTGAAGGAGGCCTCGACGGAGCAGGTTAAAAATGACGCCATCACTTCGATGTCGTCATCATTGGTACCGATCCCTCGAACCTGAACACGCCATGGCGGTTTCAGCAAACGCTGTCAAAGCGTCCGCCACGGCCTGTGGCTGTTCAGGAATTAAGGCATGTCCTGCATCTTCAATGACGTGAACGGCCACGCGGTCACCCAACTCGCGCTGGAGACCCAGGTGTGGCACGGACGGGAGAAAAACATCGCCTCTTGCCTGTACGTCCAAAATTGGCGCCACCCCGGCACACCACCACTCCTCCACCGTATTGCTGGCTGTCAAGCGCTGGCGACGTGCCAACTCAGGGTGCCAGCCGTACAACCACACCGAAGGGTCGTTTCCCGGTGCAAAATAAACCTTAGATAACGCCTCTAATCGCTCAGCTTCACTCCGCCGGTCATCCAGGCAACAATTGATGCCGTTACGCAACTCGGGGTCTATGGGTCCTTTTGGGGCCGCCGCCAGCAGGGCGATGCCGCTGACGCAACCCGGATAGCGAGTAGCCAAAGCCCGGGCAACCCAGTTGCCAAAGGCATGCCCGGCCACCAGCGCTGGCCCAAGTTGTTGCTGTTCAATAAGGAGAGCAACGTCTCCGGCAAGGTCAAACAGAGTTTCATTATCTGTTTGGGTATCGGTGAAATCGAGACCATAAGGTTGGGGACACAGTACTTGATAACCTTGCTTCTGAAGCAGTTCCGCCAGGACGTCGAAATCACTGTTATCCCGCGCCAAAGAAGGAATCAGCACGATCAACCTACCCGAGACCCCGCCGTTGCTGTTAGCCGCTTCGGTCATTTTAGGTTCCTTGTTCATTCGGTTTGGACCCCGGTTTCCGGCGAAGGGTCAGCACCACCAGTACGACCGTAATGGCTAGAAAGGTGGCACTCAGAGGGCTCTGAATGAACGTCATCGGATCGCCGCGGGACAACAGCAGTGCCCGGCGCAAGTTCTCTTCCATCAACGGCCCTAGAATAAACCCCAGCAACAGCGGTGCTGCCGGGTATTTGAGCAATTGCATGCCATAACCTAATATGCCGAACCCGAGCACCAGGAAAATATTGATGTGACTATTGGAAACGCTAAATACACCCGTACAGATAAAAAACAGTATGATCGGCACCAGTATATGATACGGGATGGCCAATATTCGTACCCATATTCCGATAAGCGGCAGATTCAATACCACCAACAGGACATTGCCAATCCAGAAGCTCGCAACCAGTCCCCAGAACAGGCTCGCTTGATCAATCAAGATGCGTGGACCGGGTGTAATGCCGTGAATAACCAGCGCCCCAAGCATCAGAGCCATAACAGCATTGCCTGGGATACCCAGCGTGAGAGTGGGAATAAAGGCAGCCTGAGCAGATGAATTATTGGCTGCCTCTGGCGCTGCCACGCCTTCTACAGCGCCCTTGCCGAACCGACTAGGATCTTTAGCTACACGCTTCTCGAGCGCATAGGAAAGAAAGGAGGCAATCGAGGCCCCAGCTCCGGGCAATATGCCTATTACTGCACCTACCCAGGAGCCACGCAGAATAGGCATCCAGGACGCTCGCATTTCCGAACGTGTTGGCACCAGAGATTTCCAGGTGATTGAACGGGCGTCAAGTGGAGGCGCCTTCTGGGCCGAACCCAGATTGAATAATATCTCTGATATCCCAAACAAGCCCATGGCAAGGACCACAACACTAAGTCCATCCAACAAATGCAGTGAGCCAAAAGTGAACCGAGAGACACCGGAATTCACATCAATCCCAACGACCCCCAACAGCAGGCCAGTCACTACCATAGCAATGCCCTTTAACTGAGAGCCGGTTGATAGCATGGTGGCTGCCAACAACCCCAGCACCATCATCGACACATATTCCACGGGCCCAAAATTGAGTGCCGCCGCCGCTAACACTGGCGCAAATATACCCATTAAAATAATGGCAAAACTCCCGCCTAGAAATGACGCAATGGTGGTTAAAAATAATGCCGCACCAGAACGGCCAGCTTTGGCCATAGGATAGCCATCCAGGCATATTACTGCTGACGCCGCCGTGCCAGGCAAGTTGAGCAAAATCGATGAGGTTGAAGAACCATATTGAGCGCCATAGTATATACCTGCCAACATCACTAGGGCCGCTGTTGGCTCCAGATAGAACGTGATTGGCAGAAGCAATGAGATACCAGCTAGAGGGCCAATGCCTGGCAGCACGCCAACAAATGTTCCCAGCGTAACCCCAAGCAGACAGGCCAACAGATTTTCGATCGTTAAGGCAGTTTCAAACCCCAACGCCAGATTGGCAAACATATCCACTTCAGTGTCCTCCGAAGAGCGTTATTGGAAGGCCCAGTGCAGCAACAAAGATAAAGGCAGAAAATAGAGAAAGGCTAATTGACACCAGCAAGGCGGATAAAAACCTCCACTTATCACCGCCCATTGAAGTCAGAAAAACCAGAGCGAACGTAGCTGGCACGACCCCTGCCGGAGCAATCAGCAAAGAAAAGGACAGCACGCCAGCGACTGCAAACAGACCGCCTTTCAATTTTATTTTCCCCAGAGCACTTGTAGTTCGCAGGCTTTGAATTGCGAGGGCGATACCCAATCCAATGAGTAGCACACTGAGTATCAGCGGATAAAATCCTGGCCCCATGCTGATCAGTGAACCGATCCTGTACCCGGAGGCAAGAAAAGCCCCCAGACTACCGACGAAGATGAGAAATACTGCGCCCGAGAGCTCAGGTAGGTAGCTATTTGGTGGGTTGTTCATAAGAAGCCCTTTGAAACCACAAGACTAAGTAACAAGTTCCCGACTCGAAAAACCAAGCCGGGCACTGTCTGTCATAGCATAGTCCGAGGAAAATTAGTTGGGTTGCAGATTCAGGTCTTCAATGACTTGGCCAAAGAAGCGATAGTCATCTTGAACTTCGGCTGCAAAGGCCTCAGAACCTGTAAACGCAGGGTCCAACCCTCGCTCAATAAATCCGTTTCGAAAATCCTCTTCCTGAAACAGTTCCTCTAGCGCGCTCTGCAGTACAGCCAACACATCGTCGGGCACTCCGGCCGGGGCAAAAAGCCCATTCCATCCATGCGTGTTCATTGCAGGCAAACCGGCTTCTTCCAAGGTCGGCAGGTCAGGTAATTCGGCTAGACGCTGATCGCCCAACACTGCCAAGCCTTTAAGGTCACCACTTTCGACGTACGGAATAACCGCAGTATCGATCATCATGTGAATGCGTCCGGCTAACAGATCGGTAACTGCGGGAGCCGCACCACTGAAGGGTATATGTGTTACATCGATATCGTTGTTTTGTAGAAAGAGCTCGGTGATCATTTGCACGGTAGACCCCATTCCAGGGGAACCGTAGTTCATTAAATTCGGATTCTCCCGAGCATAGGCTATCAGCTCTTCTATGCTGTCAACCGGTACGGATGGGTGCACTGCGAGTACCCGGCGGGAGTCAACAATCTTTGCAATAGTGGTAAAGTCCGTCGCCGGATCGTAATTGGCTGAGCCAAGATGGGGCACAATACTCATCGTCGAAGTGGCTGTTGCCAATAAGTTGTAGCCATCCGGCTCCATAGCCATCACCGCAGTGGTACCGATTGCCCCGGAGGCCCCGCCGCGATTCTCCACGACGACGTTGACGCCGAGCTTCTTGGCAAGTCCGTCGGCTGTCAGCCGCGCCACCAAATCACCAGTCCCACCAGCTGGGTAGGAAACAATAATCCGGATGGGATTTTCGGGATAATCAGCCAAGGCTGTTTGTGAAGCGACAGTCATGAATAACGCGCACAATAGCCCTATAGCCAATCCGCGTGACCGTACGCTAAGCCAATCAATTGCTTTTCTGTTGGTCATATTGAAGTTCCTCTTATTGTACTTATTTTACCCATAACAACCGTAAGATTAGACTTATGATCTTATGCCCTTCATGGTGCAAGTACTTATTCTCTGAGACGCTTGCACCCTAAAGATCATAAGTCTAATATTTTGATCTTTAGGGTGCAAGCGCCTTTCTGAGTTATATGCCTGACAGATCTTCAATGAGGGACAAGGGCCGATAACAGCGGTTTACGCAGTGGCGTAGAAAGCCAACTAATCGGCCCGTGAGCGCGGTCTTCTGAATGATCCAGGTTCAACACCATTATCGCTGGTACAGTCGCGTAGCTATCGAAGAAGACATCCACGAAGGCCTGGGCCAACCCGGTTTGACCAACCACGCTCTGCAGCACCGAAATCACCGGACATAGCGCCACCTTCGAAATCAGCCCTCACGGTTAAGCCGGTCATGGGGTTAACCCGAAGCAATGGCCTACTGCTGTTAAAGGATATTAGCCTGGCTGCGAGCGCTCAGGAGCTTGACCAACTCAGCACCCAATTTGACCAATGGGATCAACGTCTTCAAAACCAGTTCTTCAGTTTTACGACACTGGCGATGAACTACCCCTCGTCACGCTCATTTATGCAATCGGCACAACCTATTACCACCCAGATTCAGAACCTGGCTCAGGGTGAAACCATCAAAAATGCCGGAACCGATACTGAGATTATCCAGCCGGGGTTAATCGCCAGCCAGTCAGCTCTGTTGGAGTATCGTCAGACGGCTTCGCGCCGGGCAGGCTCGATGCAAACCACTCAGCACAGCATTCAGGAAACCTTGTCGACATTAAGTACCTTTTCCCAGGCTTTCGCCCGCGACGTCGCCAACGGTGTTAATACCAGCCTGGCACGCAGCACTCATTTCATTCTCTTTGGTCTGGCAGCACTCTTCCTCACCGTCGCTGTGGTTCTGTGGCTCATCATCACCAGTATTCGTAGCCCACTGACCACCTTAAAATCGGCGCTCAAGGTTCTGGCGACCGGTGACCTGACCAAAACCGTACACTCCAGCCATAGAGATGAAATGGGTGATCTAATTACCGCCGTTGAAGCCGTACGTGTCGGTTTAAGTGAGATGATTACCGATCTTAAAACCAAATCACATGCCATTACCGATTCTGCCCAGCAGAGCCAGCAGCTCAGTGAGTCAGTCGGTTACGCATCCCAGGAGCAGACCCTGGAAACCGAACGCACTTTAACGGCGGTTCACAACATGGAAGAAGCCGTACAGCAGATCGTCGCGCTATCGGAACAGGGCCAGCAGGTAGCGGTGGCGGCACACGGTGAACCGCATACCACAGCGCTCGAAATTCGAGAAAACACCCTGACGATGACAGCCTTACAACAAACCTTTAGTGAAGCCACCGAGACCATAGCGCAGCTTAACAACAACATGAAAGGCGTTGAAGTCATTTCAACCACCATCGAAGGCATCGCTGAACAAACCAATTTGCTGGCGCTTAATGCAGCCATCGAAGCCGCCCGGGCCGGCGATCGGGGGCGTGGGTTTGCCGTGGTTGCAGATGAAGTGAGATTGCTGGCCAGCCGCACTTCAGAATCAACGGCCAAAATCAGAAAAACCATCGACGGTTTGGTCGCCGCGTTCGAAGCCCTGGCCAGCTCCATTCAGCAAGGACACACCAAAATTGACAACAGCCGCCGGGCCTCTACTCAGGCCGATGCCGCCATTAATGAATTTAAAAACCGCATTAACCGAATTCAGGAACTCAGTGACCGGTATCCGACATCACCCAACACCAGGAACACAGCACTGCCGCGATTCGCACTCAGGTCGATCAGGTTATTCACAATGCTCGCCAGGCTGAGGCTGCTGCAAAAAAATCCGGCGACAACAGCCATCAGCTCAGCGCTATGGCCAGGGAACTGGATGCCATGGTCATGCGCTTTCAAAGCTGAGCTTACTCGTAGGCATCAATATCGCGTTTGTCCAGATACCGGGCTATCCGGTGTGCGGCATTGGCAAAGTCATTGGCGGCTTGCAGCGTAGGAGCAACCGTATCCAACTCATTTGGATCGTACTGTTCCAGCAAGTGCGCCAGCAAACCGCCCAGGTGATTACCAACTTGCTGAAACTCTGCGGTTTGAACAAATTGTACCCCCCGATAGGGAACCGGTTGCACCGATGACTGATTGAAATCAGTCGACTGTATAGCCGTAATAGTGGCATCGGAAAACGCTGCGTATTGGCGATAATCGGCGTTATCATAAAGTGCTACGCGCGTCCCCGGCGGTACATACTGAATACCATAATCGTCAGCAACCAATTGCTGGTAAGTTTCCGAGGTTGCCCATTCAACAAATTCCCAGGCAGCGGCTTTAACGGGTGATTGCTCCGGCACCGAAAACCCCCAGGCCCATAACCAGTTAGCCCCTGTGTCTGTTACCTCATGGGGAGCCTGGCGGTAGTCGATTTTCAGATAGTCGGGGTGCGCTGCCAGGGCGCCGCCTGCGGCGGTCGAGTCGACCCAAACATCGCAATCACCTCGTAAAAAAGCAGCAAGGTTCTCGGTGTATCCGTTGAGCCAGGCTTCAGGCAACCCATATTGGTGCTGCAGTCTAAGGTAGAAATTGATCGCGCTATGCCACTGCGGCGAGTCAATCGTCGAACGCCACTCAGTATCGTACCAGCGCCCGCCAAAACTATTAACCAGTGTAGACACCAACGCCATGTTTTCCCCCCAACCGGGTTTACCTCTCAGGCAAATCCGGCCATGAGCCCCGCCAGAGCGCGTGGTCAGCTCATTCAGTAATTGCTCCAGCCCTGTCCAGGTCGGTTGCTCAGGCACGGTTAGATTATATCGTGAGAAAACATCCTTACGAAAATAGGTGATCGAGCTTTCACCATAGAAGGGCAGACCGTAGTACTGATTGCCAACCTGGAAACCAGTAATAATTTCCGAAATCCACCCGGATTGTGAGAGATCACCCGACATATCCGCCGGGACTGAACTTAAACGGCCAGAACCTCCCCACAGCGTCGCCTCAAGCATCCCGACCGTGTACACATCGTACCGCGGCTGGTCGCGCTTGCTGTCGCGGGATTGCATCAGCCGCAAGACCGATTCATCGACCACGTTCCACTCGAGTTTGATACCCGGGTTTGCACGTTCAAACTGCTGCGATAAGGTTTGCATTCGAAGCATGTCGTCATTAGCGACTGTGGCGACGGAAACCGTTTCGCCAAACGTACTTACTGAGATAACGCTCAGGGCCATAATGCGGAGGGAGTACTGAAATAACGCTGCGTTCGAGTTCATTTTTTACACCTTTTTTGTTTTCCATTGAACTCGGTGCAAGGCAATTAAACTAGTGGTTTATTCACGGATTTCGATACTTTACTGCTCTCGGCAACACCGGCATTCGAAGCGGTCCCAATCTATCCGAACTCCGATACTTCACATTGACCCTCATCAGGGCCAGGCAATCATTCGAGCATCGTCCACCCATTGGCTGAGGCTGAAAAACCGGTCAAACAACCGTCGTTCTGCCTGCACGCTGTCAACATCGGTAAACTCAAAGCGAACACGAGTACCCGGGCTGCACTGGCTCAGGCGAGCGCAATCCAAACTGGTGACGCAGCCGATTTTCGGGTAGCCGCCGATGGTCTGGCGATCTCTGAGCAAGACGATGGGTTGCCCATGCGGCGGAATTTGAATTGCACCATAAGCGATACCTTCAGAGGCCAGCTTTTGGGCGTTGGCTGCCACGGCAGGGCCACTGAGTTTAAACCCCATGCGATTGATGTCGTTGGTCACCTTATAGTCCGCTGTTTCAAAGGTGCGTCTTGCCACCAGGCTGAACTGTTCGTATTGGTAGCCCGGAATTACCTTGGCCGTTAGTGGCTCATTGTAGTTCGGCCGGTGAACCCAGGGCACGCAGTGCAATGGCCGTTCTGGCATTGGCGTAAAGGGGAGTCGATCGCCTTTCTTCAGCGGGCCACCATCCAAACCACCCAGTTGTTCTCGCACGACAACGGAGCGGCTACCGAATTGAAGCGGTGTTTGCCACCCACCGGCGACACCGAGATAAGCCCACAATCCGGACCGAACCTGGCCGAAACGAATCACATCGCCACGCCTAACCCGATGACTGCACCAGCTTTCGATAACATCACCATTCAATGTAACCGGGATATCAGCCCCGGTAACGACGATCGTCGTATCTGCACCGACCTCTGCTTCAAAGTTGCCCAGTAGAATTTCAATACAAGCTGCACCTGCCTCATTGCCCAGCACCTTATTCGCCCAGGAATAAGCATGCTCGTCCACAGCGCCGCCTTGTGAAAGACCTTGCTGAAAATAACCGGAGCGACCGGCATCCTGAATGGTTGCTTGCCAGCCAGGCTGGCGAACCATCAACTCAGTCATCCAGACGCCCTCCGCGCGTGAGAAATTCAGATCGGTCGATCGGTACGAAACGCACCCGGTCGCCAACATGCAGCAACGATGCATGACCGTCGCGATTGGAGGCATCAAACATGGGCTGAGGAGTACGACCAACTATGTTCCAGCCACCTGGCGACGGCAATGGATACACCGCCGTCTGTGCATCAGCGATTCCTACACTGCCACGGGCTACGGATTTGCGGGGAGACTCATGACGGGGCGTGGCGATACGTTCATCCAGACGGCCGAGAAAAGCAAAGCCCGGGTTAAAACCGATGGCAAAAACCTGGTAGTCACGACCGGTGTGCAGCTCAATCAGGTCAATGACGGACATGGCTTTACTGTCAGCCAGCGCTTCGAGGTCGTAGCCAACGCTCGGATCATACCAGACAGGTATCTCAACCAGTCTTCCTGATTCGGCAAGCACGGCGCTTGCAATCGAAGCGTCTACCAGACGCTGCACAGTCCGAATCATCCAGTGGCTGTCGACCTGATTGTAATCATAGATGCAGAGTAGCGTGGTGTAGGAGGGAATGAGGTCGATCAGAACCGACGACAACTGTTCTGTCAGGGTATTCGTGGCAGCCGCTATAACCGGTATCAGTGCTTCATCGATCTGTTGACCGAATTCGATCAGAACCGCATTTTCAGACACGGCCCTCACCTGCATCAGAGCATCCTTAAAGCATCGCGTACGGCCGTCGCAGCAGCCACCGAACTGTCGTTATCGCCGTGAATGCAGAGGGTATCGGCGGCCAGGTCTAGCCAGTCACCGTTCAAGGTTTTGACACCGCCGTCGCTGGCGAATGAAATTGCCTGGGCGACGATGGCCTCTTGTTCATGCAACACGCTGCCCGGAACCGAACGGGGCACCAGATTACCGGCCTCGTCGTAAGCCCGGTCAGCGAAGACCTCGAACAGCACCTCAATGCCCAGTGCTTTGCCCCGCTGCTCGTGCTCTACCCGATGCACATTGGCCGCTATCATCACCGGCAGATGACCATAATCACGACCAACCCTGAACACAACATCCAGTATGGCGGGGTCACGCATCATGTCGTTATACAAGGCACCATGAGGCTTCATGTACTGTACCCGGGTTCCCTCAGCCTTGCACAGAGCATCCAGTGCGCCGATCTGATACAGCAGTATGGCATGGAGTTCATCGGGTGCGCAGGGTATCGAACGTCGGCCAAAACCAACCAGATCCGGATAGGCCGGATGCGCTCCGATCTGCACCCCCTGCTCGCATGCCAGGCGCACGGTTCTGGCCATGGTCAGCGGGTCTGACGCATGAAAACCACAGGCAATGTTAGCCTGGTCAATCAGGGGCATGACGTCTGTGTCCATGCCCATTTTCCAGGCACCAAAGCTTTCACCAAGATCACAATTTAATTTCATAACAGTCTCAGTGTGCCTCCTCCCAGGACTCTCCAATACCAATATCAACAATCAACGGTACATCCAGGCTGGCGCAATGCTGCATGCGCACCCGTACACCATCGATCACTGCGTCTAGCTCCGCTTCGGGCACTTCAAACACCAGTTCATCATGCACCTGCATCACCATTTTCGCCTTGAAATGACTTTTATGCAGCCAGTTGGCCACATCGACCATGGCCATTTTAATGATGTCGGCCGCGGTGCCCTGCATCGGCGCGTTGATGGCGGTACGTTCAGCAGCACGTTTAAGCATCTGCTTGCTGGAATTGATGTCCGGCAGGTACAAGCGACGCCCATAGACGGTTTCCACATACCCGGTTTCCGCAGCCTCGGCCCGAGTTTGTTCCATGTATTTACGCACGCCGGGGTATCGCTCGAAATAAGTATCGACATAGAGTTTGGCGTCGCCCCGGCTGATACCCAGTTGCTTGGCCAGGCCAAAGGCCGACATGCCGTAGATCAAACCAAAGTTAATCGCCTTGGCTGAGCGACGCTGTTCGGACGTCACGTCCGACTCTTCCAGCCCCATGATTTCTGCCGCCGTGGCACGGTGAATGTCTCGCCCTTCCCGGAACGCCTGAATCAGGTTCGCGTCTTGCGACAGGTGCGTCATGATGCGCAATTCAATTTGCGAATAGTCCGCCGCGACGATCTTGTACCCCTTGGGGGCGACAAAGCCGCGCCGAATCGAACGGCCTTCGTCGGAGCGAATCGGTATGTTTTGCAGGTTCGGGTCGGTAGACGACAAACGCCCGGTTTGGGCACCGGTTTGATTATAGCTGGTATGCAGACGCCCGTTACTTTCCACCAGTTCCGGCAACGGGTCGGTATATGTACCTACCAGTTTACGCAGGTGGCGATATTGCAAAATCAACTGCGGCAGTTCGTAACCCTGCGCCGCCAGCTCACTCAGCACCTCTTCATTGGTGCTGGGCGCGCCGCTGGCGGTTTTGGCCACCACTGGCAGTGCCATTTTGGTAAAGAGCACTCCGCCCAATTGCTTGGGTGAGTCCAGATTAAACTCGGTGCCAACCAGTTCGTGACACTGCTGTTGCAGCGCGTCGAGGCGTTCTTTGAAATCGTGACTGAGCTTTCGAATGTAAGCGGTGTCAAGCAGGGTGCCGTTATTTTCTACCTCGGCCAGCACCTTCGACAACGGCTTTTCAATGTGCTCATAAACCCCGGTAATAGAGCGGCTGGCCAGCGCCAGGTCCAGCCAATGCGCCAGGCGTGCGGTGAGATCAGCCCGTTCGGCAAACCAGGGACCAATCTCGGCCGGATCAGCGCTTTGCAATGGCAACTGTCGCTTACCAAATTTACCCAGGAAATCTTCAATGGTTTTCGGGTGTTTATCGAGATACGTTCGGTACAGGTTATCCAGTGAGATCGGTGAAAAGTGATTACTGAGTTCACTGTTCCGGCGCACGGTGCTGTCGTAAACAAACGCCATCAATTGAACATCCAGCGACAGGTTGGCGGCCTTCAGTGAGCGCGGCATTAACACATGCCAGAAGGCTTTGAAATCATACCCGCTTTTACGCACTGCATAGGTCGCGAGCACGGGCGACAGCAATTCAAACACCGCCTCTTCACACAGCGTATCACCTTGTTCCGCTAAAATCGGAACATAACCCGCCTGGCCCGGCCGAACCGCCAGTGCAAAACCCACCAGAGCCGATTGATGATAGTGCCCGAGTTCCCGCACCGGCAATATGGTCAGCGCCTGATGCTCTTCTGCCTGCTTTAAAAAAGCAGCCAGCTTATCTTTAGTATCCAGCAACTGATAATCAGTGCTTTCGGGCTCCGTCACTTCAGGAAGAGTACCCGCTGCAGGCACTTTGCTTCCAGACGCTGAGGGCGATTTTATATCCGGCTTTTTATCAGAGCTGGCTGGCGCTTCTTCACCGCTTAATTCACGCACCCAGGTTTTAAATTCATATTGCTGAAACAGAGACAACAGCGCTTCGTTATCAGGGTCGGACGGCACCAGCTCTTCCAGCCGAACATCCAGTTCGCAATCGAGTTTAATCGTCGCCAGCTCGTAACTGAGATAGGCCTGTTCTTTATGCTCTTCAAGTTTTTTCGCCATCGTTTTAGCGCCGCGAAAATCGAGCGTAGCAATTTTATCGAGGTTGGCGTAAATGTCATCGAGCCCACCCAACCCCTGAATCAGCCCAAGCGCGGTTTTCGGGCCGACGCCCGGTACACCGGGAATGTTATCAACCTTGTCACCCATCAGCGCCAGATAGTCGATCATTAAGTCCGGGCCGAAACCGTACTTGGCGGTCATACCGGCGACATCCAATTTCTCGTTTTTCATGGTATCGAGCAAGGTGACATGCTCGCTGACCAGCTGAGCCATGTCTTTATCGCCGGTACTGACCACACACTCACAACCACTGTGCGTCGCCTGATACGCCAGAGTGCCAATCACATCATCGGCCTCAACCCCCGGCACACAGAGCAAGGGCAGGCCCATAGCCCGAATAATGGTGTGAATCGGGTCAATCTGCACCCGCAGCTCATCCGGCATGGGCGGACGGTTGGCCTTGTAGTCTTCATAGAGGTCGTTGCGGAAGGTCGGCCCCTTGGCATCAAACACCACGGCAATGCGACTGTCCGGATAATCGCTGACCAGCTTGCGCATCATGGAGATCACCCCACGAATGGCGTTGGTCGGAGTGCCGTCACTGGTCGACAGGTTCTGGATCGCAAAAAAAGCCCGAAACAGATAGGAGGAACCGTCCACCAGGACAATCGGCGCGTTTGGGTTAGTAACCATGGATGTCTATTCCTTAAAATTCTGCCCGCATCTTACCACCTGAAGTTTGGGACTTCACAACCCAGTAAGTAGGCGCTAAACCCCGGACGAGCGGCATCGGTATGGTAAGTCGACAATGGGGGCTACTAGATCGAGTGCTGGCCGCCGGGTGAGCTCCTGTGGGGAAGTCCGCAGCAGGGACTAAAACGCCAGGAGCGTTTTAGCATGAGCGTAGCGAGCCCGAAGGGTGAATCCCAGGGATGGGATTCATATCCTGCGGTCTAGGCCCCATGGACGGGTTTACGCCGACCCCACAGGGGCTCAGCCGGTGGCCAGCACGAACTCGCTGCACCAAAGACAACCAAGCCTCTACTCTTTCACGGTGGGCTTGGCTGTACAGTCGGTTTATACTCCCGCCTCCATAACGCAACGCAGTGCCAGTATGTCTGTATTTACTGAACTCAGCCGGGAAGACATCGAGTCCCTGCTTAGCGCCTACACCCTGGGTTACTATGCCGGTCATCAGGGCATCAGTGCCGGTACAGAGAACACAAACTATTTTGTTGACACTGATCTCGGCCAGTTTGTACTAACGGTGTTTGAAAAGCACCAGCCTGAAGAATTGCCGTTCTTTCTGGCCCTGGGCGAGCATCTGCACGACGCCCGGTGTGCGGTACCACAACCGTTTCGTACCGCCGAAGGTGAGTTTCTGGTGCAGGTATACGGCAAACCGGCTGTTTTGTTTGAGCGGGTTGCGGGAAAACATCTGCAACCCAGTCCCGGGCACTCGGCTACGGTCGCCGAGGCATTGGGAAAAATCCATCAAAGTACCGGGCTGTTCTCCGGTAAGCGGCTGCACAGTCACGGCATTGGCTGGATTCGTGAGCAACAGCAAACTCTGGGCCGCGAACTGAGCACTGACGACTCAGCCCTGCTCAATGAAGCCATGGTGCGGATTGAAGCCATTGACCGGAGTTTGCCACAGGGTGTGATCCACGCGGATCTGTTTCACGACAACGCCCTGTTTGACAACGACGGCCTGGCGGGCATTATCGACTGGTATTTCGCTGGCGTAGACCTCTATGCGCTGGATATCGCAACCTGCCTGATCGACTGGTGCCTGGACGCCCGGGGCCAGCCGGACCCTGCCCAGGTACTGAACTTCGTTGATCACTATGACCAGGCGCGCCCCTTGAAACCCCAAGAGCGCGCAGCCATACCTGATCTTGCGATTCAGGCCGCCACCCGGTTCTGGTTAAGCCGGGAGCTGGCGTTGCGCGCCCATTCGGGCAAGGGCAATGTCACCCAGAAAGACCCGCATCAGATGAAACGCATCGTCAGCCATTTGCTCCAGAACCCACTGGACCGGTTATAACCCTCTATACTGTTTCAAACGACACGCAACATCGAATCCACAGCGCCGCAGCCTCGGTCGACCGGCGGCTGCGTGTACAGTACCGATGCGCCTGAAGGTGGTCGGGCATTATTGAAAGGGGGAAACCCCAAAAGGACCTGTGAATGAAACGAAGCACCGTAAACGCCTCAGTAACCCCTAAAGGCAGCCTTGAAGTGCTGTCACAACGGGAAGTGCAAAAACTGAAGTCCGCCGGTGAAAATGGCTTGTATGAGCTGTTCCGCCGTTGCGCCCTGGCCATTCTGAATACCGGCTCGACCAGCGACAATGCCAAAACCATTCTGGAAAGCTACCCGGATTTCCAGATAGAAATTGTCCAGCAGGACCGGGGCATCCGGTTGAATCTGCGCCACGCCCCGGCCGATGCTTTTGTTGATGGTGAAATGATCGCCTCTACCCGGGAAATGCTGTTCTCGGCACTGCGCGATATCGTCTATACCGCCAGTGAACTGGAAAGCAAGCGGGTTGATTTCGAATCCAGCGAGGGTATCAGCGACTATGTCTTTCACCTGTTGCGCAATGCCCAATCGCTGCACGCCGGTGAAGAGCCGCGCATGGTGGTCTGTTGGGGCGGCCACTCCATCGGTCATGAGGAATACGAATACACCAAGGAAGTCGGCCATGAACTCGGCCTGCGCGCTATGGACATCTGCACCGGCTGCGGGCCGGGCGTGATGAAAGGCCCGATGAAAGGCGCTGCAATTGCACACGCCAAACAGCGCATCCGCCAGGGTCGTTACCTGGGCCTGACCGAGCCCGGCATCATTGCTGCCGAAGCGCCCAACCCCATCGTCAATGAACTGGTGATTCTGCCCGACATCGAAAAGCGTCTTGAGGCTTTTGTGCGGGTTGGCCATGGCATTCTGATCTTTCCGGGCGGTGCGGGTACGGCCGAAGAATTGCTCTACTTGCTCGGTATTCTGCTGCACCCGGCCAACGCGGACCTGCCGTTTCCGCTAATTCTGACCGGGCCAAAATCCGCCGAACCCTATTTTCAGCAACTGCACGAATTCATCGCGCGCACCCTGGGTTATGCAGCCCAGCAACGCTACAAAATCATCATTGGTGATCCGGCTCAGGCCGCGCGGGAAATGGTGCTTGGTATCGAACAAGTCAGAGTGTTCCGGCGTACCAAAGCCGACGCCTATCACTTCAACTGGCAGTTGCACATCGACCACGAATACCAGCGTCCGTTCGAGCCCACCCACACCAACATGGCCAAGCTGGAATTGCGTCAGGGCATGCCCGTGCACCTGCTGGCGGCGAACCTGCGCCGTGCCTTCAGTGGCATCGTGGCTGGTAACGTCAAAGAACAGGGCATTCGGGCGATCGAACAACATGGCCCATACCAGCTTAACGGCGACACGGATATTCTGGAACCGCTCGACAACTTGCTTGAAGCCTTCGTCAAACAACACCGGATGAAATTGCCGGGCACTGAGTACGTGCCCTGTTATGTGGTCGGTAAGAAACAGACAGCCTGAGGCACTGGCCGTAACCAGATGGTGGCCGGGCAACTATAGCGTTCAGTTAAACGTACCGGCCCCCTATAGCGTCTCGTAACCACCCGCCTGATAGTTTGCAAATTGCCATTCAAAGCCCGTCGCAGCCAGGCGGTCACTGAGCAGGCGTTTGCCACCCGCCACGTCCGGCTCAGCCTGCAATACTGGCAACCCCTGCTGCTCACGCAAGTAGTTCAGCACCTCAAACAACGGGGTTGGCAGGCGATCGGTAACGAGATATCGGCTGGCCACCGCCGGCATTGTCGCCAGGTGCACCAGAGCAGCGGCGGCATCTTCAATGTGGATCCGGTTGGTCCAGTGGTTGGTCGCTGGCGGCGTAGTATCGGCTTTCAGGGCCATGCGCCGCAGCCAGTCCCGGCCCGGACCATAAATACCACTGAGCCTTGCCACCGTCGTCTCTACCGGCAGCCGATCTACTGCAGCTTCCATTTCCGCCAGGCAATCACCGCCCCAGTCGCTGGGGTTGATCGGGCTGTCTTCAGTCAACTCACGGCCATCATTGGCGCCGTATACCCGCGATGAACCGACCACGATGACGCGCTCCGGTGGCTTGCGCCACTGCTGCAGACTGCGACCAAGTTGCTGCACCGGCTGCACATAACCGCGGCGGTAACCCGCGGCATCGCGCTGCGCTGCCGACAACGCCATAATCACCACGTCGGCACCTACATCTGGCCAGGGTTCAACCGCCAGATCCACCGATTGTTGCTCAAACCCGAGCGCCGGATCCGCTGCGGAACGGCGCAGACCAGTGACGGTGGCCTGACGGTCCAGCAGGCGCCGGGCAACGCGACCATTCAGATCACCCACACCAGCCAGTAAAAACCGACTTGCCATACAATTACCCTCTTGTATCAGAAATTACTTTTCGATAGTTTATAGCAAACAATCCACTGCACCTACCTTCGACAATCGGAGCCTGAGAAGTCTATGTGTACACCCGCTCCGGACACCCAGGACACACCGTCATGACGCTTACCGAATTGCGTTACATTGTTGCTCTGGCTCAGGAACGCCACTTCGGCAAAGCGGCGGAGCGCTGTTTTGTCGCCCAGCCTACCCTCAGTGTGGCCATCAAAAAACTGGAAGACCGGCTCGGTGTCGCCATTTTCGAGCGGGGTAAATCCGGCGTGCAGGTCACGCCTGTTGGACAGCGCATTGTTGAGCAGGCACAGCGCGTTCTTGAAGAGAGCCACAAGATAGAAGACCTGGCCCATGCGGGTAAAAACCAACTGTCCAGCCCGCTGAAACTGGGCGTGATCTACACCGTCGGGCCTTATCTGCTGCCGCATATCATTCCACAGTTGCGCCAACTCGCACCGGAGATGCCGCTGGAGATTGAGGAGAACTTCACCTCCAATCTGCGTCACCGGCTGCGCGATGGTCTGCTCGATGCCATCATCATTGCCCTACCGTTCAACGAACCGGACGTGCTGACCAAGCCAATGTTCGATGAAGACTTCGAAATCCTGTTGCCCAGCGGCCACCCCCTAACCAAGCGCAAAAGCATTCCCGCAGAGGAGCTGATTAAAGAGCCTCTGCTGTTGCTCGGTGAAGGCCATTGCTTCCGCGATACGATTTTTAACGCCTGCCCGAACATCGCATCCGCCTCGCGTGACCCCAAAGGCCGCATTCGCACCATGGCCGATGGCAGTTCACTGGAAACCCTGCGGCATATGGTCGCCTCCAATCTGGGCATTACCATTCTGCCGCAGTCGGCAACCGGTTCACGCCTGTATAACGATGAACTGGTGTCGGTGCGCCCCTTTGCCAACCACGTGCCGCGACGCACCGTAGCGCTCGCCTGGCGCGCCAGCTTCCCGCGCCCCAAGGCGATTGATCTGCTCGAAACCTGTGTGCGCCAATGCAACATCGGTTCCAATGCAGCTTGAAGACCCGATCAGCCGGCTGACGGGTGTTGGCCCGAAGCTGGCTGAAAAATGCCAGTCGATCGGGCTCGACAGCATTGGCGACTTACTGTTTCACCTGCCCTATAAATACCAGGACCGGACCAAAATCACCCCCATCGGCAAGCTGCAACTGGGCATGGCCGTGGTCGTACAGGGCGAGGTGCGCGGCACTCAAGTGCTGTTTGGCCGGCGCCGCAGCCTGATCTGCCGGCTATCTGACGGAACCGGCCTAATCAGCATGCGCTTGTTTCATTTCACCAAAGCTCAACAGATGCGGCTGCAAGAGGGCACGCACCTGCGCCTCTACGGTGAAGTGCGCATGGGCTCAACCGGGCTGGAAATGATGCACCCGGAGTATGTGGCACGCGACGACGACCAATTCCCGCCGCTCGACAACACTCTGACTCCGCTCTACCCCAGCAGCGAAGGCTTAAACCAGAATCGCCTGCGCGCCCTGGTCGAGCAGGCGATTACTGCGTTGCAACGCCAGGGCGGGCTGGCCGAATGGGTGCCACCCGACTGGCTTTCAGGCTGGGGATTACCCTCACTGACAGAAGCCTTGCTGACCCTGCATCACCCCCATTCCAGCAGTGATACCCAGGCCCTGCTCGACGGATTACACCCGGCTCAACAACGCCTGGCCCTGGAAGAGCTGCTGGCACACCACCTGAGTCTGATGCTGACCCGGCAGAAAACTCAGGCCAGCGGGGCCCCGGCAATTCCACCCAGCCAGACCCTGGTTACCGGCTTACTACGCCAGTTGCCGTTTCAACTGACGGGGGCACAGCAACGGGTTGCCGGAGAGATTCAACAGGACATGGGGTTGAGCCTGCCAATGCTCCGCCTGGTTCAGGGTGATGTGGGTTCCGGCAAAACGCTGGTCGCCATGGTCGCTGCGTTGCAAGCCATCGAGGCGGGGTTTCAGGTTGCGCTGATGGCCCCAACCGAACTGCTCGCCGAACAGCATTTTCGCACCCTGCAGCAATGGGCCGAACCATTGGACGTTCACTGCTCCCTGCTGCTGGGCAAGTTGGGCAAAAAGCAGCGCACCGGCATCCTCGCCGACCTGGCCGATGGCACAACCCAGCTAATGATTGGCACGCATGCGCTGTTTCAGGAGGGGGTGGACTATCACCGTTTGGGCCTGGTGATCATCGATGAACAGCACCGCTTCGGCGTGCATCAGCGCCTGGCGTTGAAAGAAAAAGCCCGCGATGGCCTGCCGCATCAGCTAACCATGACCGCCACCCCGATTCCGCGTACCCTGGCGATGACCGCCTATGCCGATCTGGACGTCTCAATCATCGACGAACTGCCACCCGGGCGCACACCCGTAACCACCACTGTTATCAGCCAGGAACGACGCGACGCGGTAATCCGCCGGGTTGATGCCGCCTGCGAAGCTGGCCGGCAGGTGTACTGGGTGTGCACTCTGATTGAGGAATCCGAAGAGCTTCAGGCCGAGGCCGCCGAGGAAACCGCCGATGTATTGCAACGCTGCTTACCGGCTCGGCGCGTCGGATTGCTCCACGGCCGCATGAAACCAGCCGATAAAACCCGACTGATGGCGGCGTTCAAAGACCGGCAGCTGGACATACTGGTCGCCACCACGGTCATTGAAGTGGGTGTCGATGTCCCGAATGCATCGGTGATGATTATCGAAAATCCGGAACGACTGGGGTTGGCCCAATTGCATCAGTTGCGCGGCCGGGTCGGGCGCGGCACCATCGACAGCCACTGCCTGCTGATGTTTGGCAGCCCGCTGTCGGAACAGGGCAAGCAGCGCCTGGAAGTCATGCGTTCAACCAGCGATGGGTTCGTGATTGCCGAAGAAGATTTGAAACTGCGCGGCCCGGGTGAAGTACTGGGCACCCGCCAGACGGGCACCATGGCGTTTCGGGTGGCCGACCTGGAACGCGATCGAAATTGGCTGACCGTGGTACCCGAGCTCGCCCACCGCTTGCAGACCGAATACCCCAGCCACATCTCACCACTGGTCGAGCGCTGGCTATTTAATGCCGACCGGTATGCACAAGTGTGACGCACGTCGCTTTAATTGTGACGTGCATTGATCAGATTGCCGACCGAGCCAAAGTCGGCCGGCTGATCGAAGACCGGGCGCTGCGTCTGCAGCGCTGGGTGGATAAAGTATCGCTCTGGTAAAAGCTTATCGAGCCAGCGCCTGTTCGACCGCAGCCAGCCCCGGGTTGCCATCAACCGTGGTTACTCCATCCAGCCAGGCTGGCAATACCTCAGTGTTATTTGCCAACCAGGTGCGAGCAGCCACTTCCGGCGTTTCACCATCGTCCAGAATGGAACTCATGATCTGGTTTTCCATATCCAGAGTGAACACCAAGTTTGTTAGCAGACGTCCTGCGTTCTGGCACTCGTCCCGATAGCCGTTTCGGATCAGGGTGTATATGGTCGCGCCACCCAGATCTGGTCCAAAGTAGTCATCACCGCCGGTCAGATACACCAGGTCATGATGCAAGTTCATCGGGTGCGGTTCCCAGGCCAGAAACACCACAAACTCATCACGCCGCGCGGCACGATCAACCTGGCTCAGCATGCCCTGTTCACTGGATTCCACCAATTCCCAGCCATCCAATCCAAAATCACCGGAATCGATCATGCTCTGGATCAGACTATTGGCTGGCGCACCCGGGTCGATGCCGTAAATGCGTTGATCGAACGCCTCGGCATGGTCAGCCAGATCGGCAAAGGATTCAACACCGGCTTCATGCACGTAGTCCGGCACGGCTAAGGTGGTAAACTTGGCCCCTTCAAGATTGGCGCGAACACGCTCGTAGCCATCGGCATATTTGTCGGCAAACGCCTGCTGCGCCGGCATCCAATTGCCAAGAAATACGTCGATATCGTTGGCCTGCAATGACTCGAACCCGATGGGTACGGCTAGCAAATCGACATCCGTTTCATAACCGAGACCTTCAAGCAGGGTCGTTGCCACAGCATTGGTGACATTAATGTCAGTCCAGCCCGGGTCACTGAAATGAACGGAACGACAGCTTTCGGCGACGTCCGCTTGCACCGTAGCTCCCAGGGCACACAGGGCGACGAAGCCCGCTCCAAGACGTAATGTTTTCCGTGTATTCATGCTTAACCCTCTGTTCATTTGTCTGTGAATGACACAGGGTTTACTGATCCCCGAGCCCCATTAATTTCTCTACTCCGACGAGTAACTAATCTTCTGGCATGACAGGCAATCGAGCTTGCCGCTCCAGGTCACCCAGATCCATGGTGTTGCGCATGTATTGTTGGCTTGCATCGACCCAGGGTTGGAAATCCCATGAGGTGACGCGTCCTTGTGACAGTGCTTCGGCAACCAGGCGGCGGCGACGCTGGCTGTCCAGAACCTGCTGTTGAATGTGTTCCATATCCCAGCGCCTGGCTGTTTCTTCGCGCAAGGGCTGTAACACCCGGGCATAGTCGGGATCAGGCGCGAGGTTGGTTAACTCGTCGGGATCGTTGATCAGGTTGTAGAGTTGATCAGGGTCTGCCGGGCAATGGATGTACTTCCAGTCACCACGACGAATCATCATCACCGGCGCAACCGTCCCCTCACCCATGTATTCTCCGATGACTTCATCATGCCCGCCCTGGCCAGTCAAATGCGGTACCAAGCTGCGGCCTTCGATCGCTGTCGCCAGCTCTGGCGCTGAACCGGTGGCCATTTCAACCAGAGTGGGGAGCAGATCCAGTGTCGATACGTTGGCACTGATGCGGGCCGGCTGGTAGCGATCCGGCGCATAAACGATAAAGGGCACCCGGGCCGAGTCTTCAAACCAGCTCATCTTGTACCAGAGATCACGCTCACCCAGCATGTCACCGTGATCGCCGGAAAAGACGATCAGGGTATTCTTATCCAGCCCGGTTTCCTTCAGCGTGGCCAGCAGGGTCCCGACCTGATCATCAACGTAACTGATCGCGCCGTAGTACGCGCGGCGGGCATTGCGGATCTGGCTGTCATCAAAGTCTGCAGCATCGGCCTGGTAGAGCGCGCGCAATCTTTTCGAATGCGGGTCCCGTTGTGACTCGTCGAGGCGCACCCTGGGCAGTTCAATATCTTCATCCCGGTATCGGTTCCAGTATTCCTCGGGGATCGCGTAAGGGTCGTGCGGGTGGGTCATGGAAACCGTCAGGCAAAACGGGCGATCGTCTGCACTGCGTGCCTGGTTGAACAGATAGCGGCGTGCATGAAATACAACTTCGTCGTCGTAATCGAGCTGGTTGGATCGCACACAAGGGCCCGCCTGAGTCACTGACGACATATCGTGGTACCAGGTGGGCCGGCTTGCAGGCTCGTCCCAGTTAACGGCCCAACCAAAATCGGCTGGGTAGATGTCGCTGGTAAAACGCTCCTCAAAACCGTGCAATTGATCAGGCCCGCAAAAATGCATCTTGCCCGACAGGGCCGTTTTGTACCCGGCCTTGCGCAAATAGTGAGCATAAGTAGGCACATCGGCTGGCAATTCCGCAGCGTTGTCGTAGGCCCCTATTTTCGCCGGCAACCGCCCCGTCATCAGCACGAACCGGGACGGAGCGCACAAGGGGCTATTGCAATAAGCCGAATCGAAAACAACACCCTGCTTTGCCAGGCTTTCCAGATGAGGCGCCTTGACGGTGCGGTTGCCATAAACCGGCAACGCCGAGGCGGTCATCTGATCCGCCATAATGAACAGAATATTGGGTTGAGGTTGGGTCATTATCACTACCTGTGCTGGCGTTAGGGTGACCTCAAGAAGGCATCCCATCGATGAATTTAATGGCTAAACTCATGTTGCGCTGGTAACAATGCCTTGTAAACTGACCCATAACTTATATCAGCCATTAGTATTGCTAATGTTAAATCTAAAAGATCTACCACCCCTCACCCTATTGGTGGCCTTTGAAGCTGCGGCCCGACTGCATTCGTTTACCGCTGCCGCACAGGAGCTCGGCAGCACTCAGTCAGCCATCAGCCAGCACGTCAAGCGCCTGGAGGCCGACATTGGCAGCCCGCTGTTTCAACGCACCCATCGCGGTGTACAGCTAACACGCGCCGGGGATCAGTTGTATCTGCCAGTCACCCAAGGCCTGGCTCAAGTGCTGAAGGGGTATCAGCACGCCCAAAAACAGGCGCATCACGATGTGATCAACGTCGCCACCGACTATGCCCTTGGAAGTTACTGGATCCTGCCGCGGTTACGACACTTTCGGACCATTCACCCAAAAGTGGATGTCAGGCTGGTAACCTCACAGCAGTCGGTCACGCCAGACCAGGCCGATGTGGATATCGCCCTGATATTCGGTAACGGTCACGACATTTCCGCGCCCACCCGACAACTGTTTACCGAACAGGTCATCCCGGTCTGCAGCCCGGCGCTGCTAGAGCGATATCACACCGGCCAGGGTCCGGCCCACCTGACCGACTTGCCGCTGTTGCAACTGGAAGCGGATCACCATGCCCGCTGGTTCGACTGGCCCGAACTGTTCTCCAGACTCAACATACCGTCAGTACCGCGCGAGCCTGAACTGATGTTCAACAACTACACCCTGTTGCTGCAGGCGGCTTTGTCTGGCCAGGGCGTCGCCATTGGCTGGTCACCCTTCATCGAGCCCATGCTTACCAGTGGGGCTCTGGTGGCATTAACCGAGACGCCGCTGCAGTCGATCAACGGTTACCACATCGTGTTCCCGTCCAACCGGGTCGTGGCACCTCTCGTGCTGGAATTCGTCGACTGGCTGATGGAGGAGGGGAAAGCAACCATGGCGGGCGGCTGATACACAGCAGGACCGACGGCACGCAGGCTTTTGTGGCGGTAGTGATTAGCATAAATAGCAGACAACTCCTCTATTATTATGTATACTCCGCGCCCCGTTTTTACCATAAGCCGGACATTTTGGTTCGGCCTGAAGGGAGCCTATTTGACCGATTCCTGCCTTGTCTGGGAATACGCCGGTTTACCGGTACGACTCGAAAGCGGCTCCTTCTTGAAGCCCGGGTTTGCATGCTGCGACCCCTCGAGGATGTGTTCTGAATGACTGATACCCCCCGTTTTGATCAACTGGGCCTGGCGCCCAATGTACTTGAAAACCTGACTAAGCTCGGTTACGAAACCCCGACGCCGATTCAACAGCAGGCCATTCCAGCCATTGTGGCTGGCAAAGATGTGCTGGGCCTGGCCCAGACCGGCACCGGTAAAACCGCCGCCTTTGCGCTGCCGCTGCTGAGCATCATGGACAGTAAAATCCAGGCACCACAAACGCTGGTACTGTGCCCGACGCGTGAGCTTGCTATCCAGGTGGCCGAGGCGTTTCAATCCTACGCCAAAGGCTCTGCTGGCTTTAACGTTCTGCCGATTTACGGCGGCGCCGACATGCGCAACCAATTGCGCGGCCTAAAGCAAAATCCGCAAGTGATTGTGGGTACCCCTGGCCGGGTCATGGACCACTTGCGTCGTAACTCTCTGGACCTGACCAACCTCAAGCACCTGGTGCTAGACGAAGCCGACGAAATGCTGCGCATGGGCTTTGTTGAAGACATCGACTGGATTCTGGAACACACCCCGGCCGATAAGCAGGTCGCCCTGTTCTCGGCCACCATGATTCAGCAGGTCAAACGCCTGACCCAGCAGTACCTGAAAGATCCGATACGCATTGAAATTCAGGCTAGCCAGGCCGCACTGGAGAAGATCGAACAGTTCGTTTGGCACGTCGGCGGCATCGACAAACTTGAAGCCCTGACCCGCATTCTGGAAGTGGAAGAGTGGAACGCAGCGATCCTGTTCGTGCGCACCAAGGTCGAAAGCCAGTTCCTGGCCGACAAACTGGCAGCCCGCGGACATGCCTGTACCGCTTTGAGTGGCGACGTCGCCCAGAAGCAACGTGAAGACATCATCAACCAGTTCAAGAGCGGCAAACTCGACCTGGTGATTGCTACCGACGTGGCCGCCCGCGGCCTCGATGTCGAACGCATCAGCCACGTTATCAACTGGGACATTCCCGGTGATGTGCAGACTTACACCCACCGCATCGGCCGTACTGGTCGCGCTGGTCGCAGTGGCAAGGCGATCATGTTCGTCAAACCGCGCGAGCGTCGTTTGCTGCGCGACATCGAACGCGTCACCAAACAGCAACTGAAGCCCTACCCACTGCCGAGCGCTGCTCAGTTGAGCGACCACCGCGCCGGCCAGTTCAAGGCCGATGTGCTGGAACGCATTGAAAACGCCGACCTGACGTTTTTCCGCGCCATGATCGATGGCTGGGTCGAGAACACTGAGACCCAGGTCGATGCCCGCGATCTCGCGGCCGCTCTGGCGATGATGGCGCAGGAAGACAAACCCCTGCAGATCCCGGAAGATCCCAAGCCACGCCCGGCTCGCGACCGCGATGACCGCCCCGCACGGGACGGAAAACCACGCCCCGAACGCGGTGCCAAGCGTGACCGGCCACTGGACTACGACGCCCAGAAATACCGCCTCGACGTGGGCCGTAAAGACGGCGTAGAGCCCGGCCACATTGTCGGCGCCATTGCCAATGAAGCTGGCATCGAAGGCCGCTTCATCAACAACATCAGCATTCAGGAGCAATACACTCTGGTCGACCTGCCAACCGGCATGCCCAAGGAGATCCTGGAACAGCTGAAAAAGACGCGAGTCAAAGGCCGCCCCATGGCCCTGCGTGCCTGGGAAGACAGCCCGGCCGGCGCACCACGTCGCAAGCCCGCCGGCGACCGCAAGCCGCGCAAACCCCGCAAAGCTGATTAAAACCCGTGCTTCGCACTCATAAAAAAAGCGACCTCAGGGTCGCTTTTTTTATTTCGGAGTTCAGGTTTGGCTGGGTGCCAGGAGTCCGTGTCAGGCACCGGGTAGGCCCATCTGGGGTCGGCGTGAACCCATCCATGGGGCCTAGACCGCAAGATCCCTCTTGCGGACTACCCCAGATAGGCCTACCCGGCTCCTGACACTCAGGTGGTTGCAAACTCCGACTTTCTTTACTAAAAACTCGCGGCTCTCAGCTCAAAACTCTCAGCTTGCTCCTACCCAATAAAATACTTGATCGCCGCCGCAATCAATACCAGCGGCACCAGAATCCGAATCCACTTCGAATATTTCGCCGCCTGTTCTTCACTCACTTCCGAGCCCTTGGCCGAGGTGATCTTAATCACCACCAGCATCACCAGTGCCAGCACAACCAGAATCGTAACAATGGGTGGCATCAAAGCTCTCCAAACAGTTCGTTCATTCGCGTACCGGGATCGTCGGCGCGCATAAAGGCCTCACCAACCAGAAAGGCATTGATGCGGTTGTTGCGCATTAATTCAACGTCGGCCGGGGTCAGAATGCCGCTTTCGGTGATCAAGGTGCGCCCTTCATCAACCGCATCTTTCAACGTTAACGTCGTGTCCAGAGAGACCTCAAAGGTGTGCAGGTTCCGGTTGTTGATGCCGATCAGCGGTGTATCCAGGCGCAACGCCCGTTCCATTTCGGCGGCATCGTGTACTTCAACCAACACATCCATACCGAGTGCCCGAGCCTGATCATGCAGGTCGGTCAGCTGCGCCGCATCCAGCGAGGAAACGATCAACAGCACACAGTCTGCCCCCAGCGCTCTGGCTTCAGTAATCTGATACGGATCGATCAAAAAATCCTTACGAATAACCGGTAATGCACAGCCATCGCGCACGGCGACCAAATAGTCTTCATGACCCTGAAAGAAATCCCGGTCGGTCAGTACCGACAAACAAGCCGCACCAGCACGCTCGTAACTCTGTGCGATTTCAACTGGCAGAAACGGGTCCCGCAACACGCCTTTGCTGGGCGATGCCTTTTTGATTTCAGCGATCACGGCCGCCTTGCCAGCTCCGATCTTCGTCGTCAACGCTCGGGCAAAACCTCGCGGAGCCGGGTGACGATCGAATTCCCGCTCGAGATCCAGCGCGCTGACCCGACGTGAGCGCTCGGCCACTTCTTCGCGTTTGCGATCGTTGATTTTTTTCAGAATGGTGGGCGTATCGGTCACGATGAGGCTCCGGTCAGGGCGTCTGAAAACGCGGCCAGCTCTTTCATTTTCTCGAATGCCAGGCCGGTCGAAATGGCATCCTGCGCCATGGCGATGCCCTGTTCAAAATCACTGGCAATGCCGGACACATAGATCGCTGCACCGGCGTTCAGGGCGATGATATCAGCCGCCCGGGCCGAGACTTCATCACTGGCTCCGGTAAGCGCATTTTTGATCAGTTCGAAACTTTGCTCCGAATTCTGAACCGCCAGACCAGACAACCCCTGAGTCGCCAGACCCACGTCTTCCGGGCGGATTTTGAAGGTCCGCACCTCGCCGTCTTTCAGTTCGGCCACAAAGTTGCTGCCGCCGATGCTGAATTCATCGAGCCCGTCTTTGGAATGGACTACCATCACATGTTCGCTGCCCAGCCGCTTCATCACATGCGCCAGCGGTTCACACAGGTTTTCGCTGAACACCCCGATGACCTGGCGCTTCACACCGGCCGGGTTGGTCAGCGGGCCGATGATGTTGAAGATGGTGCGCATGCCGAGTTCCTTGCGCGGCCCGATCGCGTATTTCATGGCACTGTGGTGGCCTGGTGCAAACATAAACCCGACTCCCACCGACTCTATTGCCCGGGCGGTCTGTTCGGGTGTCAGGTTGATGCTGATGCCGGCCGTATCGAGTAAATCGGCACTGCCGGAATTCGACGACACACCCCGGTTGCCATGCTTGGCGACCCGGCCACCCGCGGCGGCCACAACAAAGGCGGCGGCTGTCGAGACGTTGAACAGGTCCTGACCGTCGCCGCCGGTACCACAGGTATCGACCAGGTTGTCGACGTTCACATCAACACTGGCGGCCAGTTCACGCATCACCATGGCGGCGCCGGTGATCTCTTCGATGGTTTCCCCCTTCATGCGCAAGCCCATCAGAAAGGCTCCGATCTGGGCGTCGGTGCACTCTCCGGTCATGATCTGGCGCATCACCAACTGCATGTCCTCCTGGCTGAAATGGCCATGTTCGGAAATGCGCTTCAAGGCGTATTTGATATCCATGCTCGCTCCTGCGGTCAGGGTGATGAAGGGGAAGATGATTTATACCGGCACTATATCAGATTGCTGCGGGCTGATCAGGCCCCGGGGCCGATGCCAGAGCCGCGGGCAGGGGAATGCCCAGAAACCGGGCCAGCAAGGCGTGGCCATGATGGGTCAGAATAGACTCGGGGTGAAACTGAACCCCTTCCACCGCAAGTGAACGATGCCTTATCCCCATAATTTCCTCGACGTCGCCCTCCGAGGTTTTAGTCCAGGCGGTGACCTCCAGGCAATCCGGCAAGGAGGCCTGATCGATTACCAGCGAATGATAGCGGGTTACCTGAAAGGGGTTTTCAAGGCCCGCAAAGACCCCACCGCCGGTGTGATACACCAGCGACGTCTTGCCATGCATAACACGCCCGGCCCGCACCACAGCAGCGCCAAACACCTGGCCAATGCACTGATGACCCAGGCACACGCCCAGCACCGGGGTTTTACCGGCAAAATGCTCTACCGCCGCCATGGAGATGCCCGCCTCATTGGGCGTGCAGGGCCCGGGCGAAATCATCAGTGCATTGGGGGTCAATTGCTCGAGGTCACCGAGGGTGACCGCATCGCTCTGCACCACCACGACATCGGCGCCAAGCTCTTGCAGGTAGTGCACCAGGTTATAGGTGAAGGAGTCGTGATTATCGATCATGACCACGCGGGGCATCGCTCATTACCTTATCGTTTCAATCGCAGGGCGACAGTTTGAATCAACACCCGTTAAAATGCATGTTTGTTAACCCCTATTCAGGCCCGAAAAGGCAGGAGACGCCTTTTTCAGCAAACTCGCCCGTTTCCCATGGCGGTTTCATTTCCTAAATCCGGAATTGAACCCGCGTCCGTTAATGCCCGTGAACCGCCTTCCAGCCCAGGTACTCGGACGGCCTTAACCCATAACGCGCCAGCACCCCTTCGTGCAGCCGCCGGAGCTCTTCGACGATCAGTGCCTGCACTTTCGCCTGCTCCCCCTTGGGAACAGCCTCTGCCACGGCACGGTGAATACAGGAGAGTGGCTCAAGCTCCGGACGGGTGATGACGTCGCGAATGGTCTGTTTGATGAGATCGCGCCAGGCCAGGCGAAGCGGGTCCGGCTCTGCCAAGTCTTGTTTGATAGCCAGATATTCCTGCGTCGAGCGCTCATAGGCCCAAATATAAAGATCGCGCAGCAGCTCCACGCGGCTCATTTCATACACGCCGAGAATCGCCCTGCTGTAGGCTTGCTCCGGAACATCCAGAAAAGTCAGCGGACAGAGGTTCGCACGAAACAGCGGTAAATTTGCGGCCAATCGAGAGGTGCGCTTGTTGATGTCGGCAAAGGGCTGCAAATAAGGTAAGTGCACCATCATGAAAAAGGATTGTTCGAACGGATCTTCAATCCGGTTAGCTTTGGCCAGCAAGGCGTCCAGCGCGTCTTCTATCTGTTGTGGCGTGGCAAGTGGGCGATAGACGCTCTTGCCGATATCGACGGCGTGCTGACGAATTCGCCCCTCATCTGCTGGATTTGGTAGCAAGTTTTCCGACAAAGCGCTGTGCAGGTTCATCAGGGTATAGCGGTTGAACTCCGCACTATCGATGTTTTCAACCAGTAATTCGATCGCTGTCTTATGGTTCAGGATCATCTGTGTTTCGATGGCTCCCTTGCCCTGCGCCGCCTTGCCGTTCTCGATCAGCTCACGCGTGTCGAGCCGGGAGTAGGTGTTGCCTTCCAGGTGGCTCGATGCCCATGACAAATCGATCAATAACCGGTTAAGAATGGCGCGGCTGTAGGTGCCCGCAGGTTCGTCAACGTCAGTGGTTCTGCCCATCTTGTACAATTGGCGGCGCAGCGACTGCGACAAATACCAGGTCTCGTTGGGACGGTACGCTTCGAGAAAATCTCGCTGGTAACCTACCGGCTTGCGCGCCTCTGGGGGCTGGTCGATATAGGCAAGGATGTCCTGGCTGTCGGCAGAGAGGGGAATAAAGGGCGGAAAACCATCTGCTCTGGTGGCCAGTGCGCCACTACCGGATTGAGCGTCGACACGAAAATAGCGGCGGGCTCTGCCTTCACCCCGAGCAGTGACCTGGCCGCTCTCAATCAGCTTCGCAATCAAGCGCTGCGCCGTTCGTCTGGCAATGCCAGGGTGCATGGACAGGAGCTCGGCAAGCGTCAATCCGTTCTCGGATGCCAGGATGCTGTTCAGCAAGGCTGTGGTGGATGACATAGCGGATGTGGCACCGTTCGATATTCGCGTGGCGCTATTATGGCGCAGTTTATTAAACTGCGCCATTTTTTACTCTGGAAGTGGCGCGGTTTATTGTAAAATGCGCCGCCACTCCTGATACGGAGTGGGTGTCGACCGTAGTGGCAAAGGTTCGCATGATTCAGTCGTGCGACCGTCTTGATGTCACGCCACTGGTGGTTTTCACTGAGTGACTAACACACAAATCAAAATAGACTCCTGCCAGGGTCTGCGGCACACTGCCTGCAGCAACGCGGCCGGCGTACACTTTATCGGGGAGTTATTCTGCCACGATCTGGTAGCGCGACTTGTTGGCATCCAGTCCGCCGCCTCCAGGGATTTGGCGATGTATTAGTAACTAGCATTTACTACGATGCCGAGGCCAAGACCTATGCTCTGGGGGCGAGCTTCCGGTCCATGTTCGGCTTTCCGCCAAAACGAGTGCTGATTTGACTGACCAAGGGCTTCGGCAATGGCGAGACACTACAGCACAAGGCCTGGTTAGGGTCGAAAACCCCGGCCAGAGAATTACGACTTGCAGAACGGTTCGCTGCGGCTGAAGCTGCTGGCCTCAACCGACGACGACACCCTACGACATTGGAGTGTTGAATTCATGTCAGACCACAGCCTGCGCGGCCACGTATACCGGCTGTGGCTGAAGGATCAATTGGCGCTGTACGGCGCCAAAAATGCGCTTTTAGCACCAGGATATACGGAACAGAGTAGCGGGAGAATGCACATTGGATAACGTCTTTGATTTTCGCAATCAACTCGTTGAGGAATACAGCACTTTCTCACGCAGTTTTACCCGCATTTCAGCTCAAGACATCCTTAATGAGGTTGAGCGCCAATACGATGCCGGTCGCTACTGGCCAGAACCTCTGATCCAGATCAACCCCAATTACCAGCGCAAAGGCACCGTGCAGCAATTAGTGCAACAAGGGTTCTTACAATCGGCTTGCGCGGATATTTTTCAAACAGGAAAAACGGAAAACAACCCACAAGATCTGCATCTCTATGCGCATCAAATGGAAGCCCTCGCAAAAGGGCAAAGCGGTCAAAGTTTTGTGGTAACAACAGGTACCGGGTCAGGTAAATCCTTGTCTTTTTTTATTCCCGTCATTGATCGCATCCTCAAGGCAAAAGCAGCAGACTCTACACCGAGCACCCGTGCCATTGTGATTTATCCGATGAACGCATTGGCAAACAGCCAACTGGAAGAGCTAGACAAATTTCTACATGGTTATCCAGAAGGTGAAAAACCCTTTACTGTCGCCCGCTATACCGGCCAGGAAAAGCCCGCAGAGCGGGAAGCCATAGCCGCCAACCCGCCCGACATTCTGTTAACCAACTTCATGATGCTGGAATTGATCCTTACCCGCTACGAGGAAACAGACAGGCGCGTGGTCGAACATTGCTACGATCTTGATTTTTTAATTCTGGACGAACTGCACACCTACCGTGGGCGCCAGGGCGCGGATGTAGCCATGCTGGTTCGTCGACTGCGGGAGCGCTTGAAGGCTAATCGATTGGTTTGCATCGGAACTTCCGCAACTATGTCCAGTGCGGGCAACTTAGCTGATCGCAACAAAACCGTCGCCTCTGTTGCAAGCAAGTTGTTCGGCACACCCATTTCCGAGCACGATGTGATTGGAGAAACTCTGGAACGAGTCACCGACCCGAGCAAAGATGTCGCATCTATTCGCGGCAAATTGAATGACGTACTCAATAAGCCGCAGTTCGGTTGGTCAGATTTTGCGGCCTTCCGCCAGGACCCTCTTGCTATATGGGTAGAGCTTAACCTTGGTATCGAGTTAAGCGAACACGAAGCGCCGCGCCGTGCCAAACCCATCACGCTTAAGGAAGCAAGCCAGCGCCTGATGCAGGATTCGGGGTGCAGTGAGGGGCAGGCACGCGAAGGCTTGCAGCGATTTCTGCTTGCCGCCCATGATATTAAAACCGAGCAAGGACGCCCGCCTTTTGCGTTCAAGCTGCATCAATTTATTAGCGGGCCCGGTAAGGTTCACGCTACGCTGGAACCTGCAAACCAACGCCAAATAACGCTGGATGCCCAACGTTTCGCCCCGGGCCGGCAGTCCGAGTCAGTACTCCTTTATCCCGTACATTTTTGCCGTGATTGCGGGCAGGAATACCATCCTGTCTGGCGTTCTGAACAGGGGCGTGTGCAGTACAGTCCGCGTGAAATTGACGATATTACCGCCGACGACAACGAGGACGTGCGCTTTGGTTTCTTGTGCCCCGCTAACCCGCAACAATCCTATCAGGGACAACTCGACGACTTGCCTGAAGCTTGGCTGGATCTAACCAAAGCAGAACCAAAGGTCAAAAATACATATAAAAAGGCCGTGCCAACGGCCACTCAGGTTGACCCGCAGGGCCTGGAAGAACGGGGTGAGCAATACTGGTATATCCCTGGCAAGTTCCGCTTCTGTCTGAACTGCGCCACCCTGCACGAAGCTCATGGCAAAGATATGAATCGGCTGTCCAGTTTGTCCGGTGAAGGGCGTTCGTCTGCCACGACTGTGCTCACGCTCAGCGCTTTGCGCCAGTTATTTGCACAGCAGGATCTACCTGCCGGATTGCCAGACCCGCGCAAGTTGCTTGGCTTTTCTGACAACCGTCAAGATGCAGCCTTACAAGCAGGGCACTTCAATGACTTTGTGTTTCTGCTCACCTTGCGTTCCGGGTTGATCGGCGCCTTACAGAACAGTCAAGGTCTGCTCACCGAAGAACATCTGTCCGACGCCGTATTCAAGGCTCTAGGTTTTGACGCCGTGGATGCTGCCACACTTACCGAATATCTACGTACTCCAAAACTCATGGGCTTGGCTCGGCAAGAAGCCCAGCGGACTTTGCGGTTCATTATTGGCTACCGTTTGCTACGCGATCTGCGCCGGGGCTGGCGTTTCAATAACCCGAATCTGGATCAGCTTAACCTGCTGGCCATCCGTTACCGTGGACTGGAGGATTTTTGCGCAGAGGAAACGCTGTTTGAAGGCGGCGGTTCCGTTCTGCGTAAACTCAATCCTTATAACCGGGCTGCGCTCTTTCAAATCGTGTTCGATGAAATGCGCCGGGGTCTGTGTCTGGAAAGCCGTTATCTGGATGCGGTGGAGCAGGATAAGGCTCGCAACAGTGCCTTCAGTTATTTGCACGAACGCTGGGCATTTGCTGCCGATGAAAAGCTGGAAACCGCACGCTACCTGATTCTCGACAAGCGCCCGGAATACAAGGGCAAGCCCCGCACCGACCTACTCAGTGGGGGCCCGCGCTCCCGTATGCTCAAGCTGGTTAAGACGGCCGCAGTCTGGAAACAAACCGCCTTTGCAGGACAAGTCCATGAATGGAAAGAAGTCGAGTGGGCCGAATTGATTCAGTCCATGCTGCAAGCGGCTAGCCTCTACGGTTATGTGCAGAAACAAGCAATTGACGGAAAAATAGTGGGCTGGCGTCTGAATGCAGCAGCTCTGGATTGGTGCTTGATCGGTGAGGATAGCGGTGAAAACCGCGTCAATGCCTTCTTCCGGAAGCTCTATCTTAGCGTGGCCAAACTGCTGCAACAGCCTGGTCACCCTCTGTTTGATTTTGAGGCACAGGAGCACACCGCCCAAGTAGAAGCACCACGACGCCAACTACTGGAACAGCGCTTTCGCTACACCGAAAAAGATCGCAAGGATTGGGACGACAACCCTGCCCACGAAGCTCCTTTGGAGCGTTTGCCGGTGATGTTCTGCTCCCCCACTATGGAGCTGGGTGTCGATATTTCCGCTCTTAACACGGTGTACCTGCGTAACGTGCCACCTACACCGGCCAACTACGCCCAGCGCAGTGGTCGGGCAGGCCGCTCCGGTCAGCAAGCACTGGTGGTCGCCTATTGCGCCGCGCTTAGCCCCCACGACCAATGGTTCTTCCACCATGCCAGCGACATGGTGCATGGTGTGGTAAAGCCGCCAACGCTGGATCTCGCCAATCGTGATCTGCTCGAAAGTCATCTGCGCGCGGTTTGGCTGGCCAGTGCTCAGGTTGGACTGGATAACAGCATTGCGCCACTGCTAGAGCTGGAGGCGGAGGGAAAACCCGTGAAGGCTGAATTGCATAAGCAGCTGGATGACTCAGCCGTACTTCAACGCGCGCGCCATAGTGCTGCCGCGGTGGTGGCACAATTAGGTGATGAGCTAAGAGCCAACAGCTGGTTTTCTGAGGATTACGTCAACCAGGTAATCGACGATTCACCTCAGGCTTTTTCCGGAGCACTCGAACGCTGGCGTGTACTGTTTGATTCCACCCGAAAACAAATGGAAATGGCGGATCAGATTGTCAAAAGCCATACGGCCTCCCATGCTGAGCGCAACAATGCCAGTCGGCGTTACGGCGATGCCGCCCGACAGTTTGCTGTGCTGCTAAAAACCGGCAATACCCAGGGCTCGGATTTCTACACTTACCGCTACCTGGCCAGCCAGGGTTTCCTGCCGGGGTACAACTTCCCACGTTTGCCATTGATGGCTTGGATTCCCGCGCGCGGTGGCAACGGCACCAATAGCAAAGATGACGAAGGCAGTATGGTCAGTCGGCCGCGTTTTCTGGCCCTATCGGAGTTCGGTCCGCGCAGCTTGATCTACCATCAGGGCCGTATGTATCGGGTCGTGCGTGCCAAACTCAACGTTGGCTCTGCAGATCATGTCTCTAGCAGCAGCCAGCTCAGCACCATCGCTTCACGCATTTGCAGCCAGTGTGGTTATGGCCATCTTGGCGAGCCGGGCGAAGGTGAACCACTGGTGGATCGCTGTGAAAACTGCGATACATTGCTTACCGATAATGACTGGGTTCGCGAATTGTACCGCATCGAGACGGTAGAGACGGTACCCGTAGAGCGCATCTCCATAAATGACGAAGACCGCCAACGACAGGGTTTTGAGCTGCAAACCACCTTCCGCTTTCTGCCCGGGCCAGATGGCCAGGTACAAAAAAGCCAGGCCCAGGTTAGCCTGGGGGAAAATATTATAGCGGGACTGGTGTACACCCCCGCCGCCCGCTTGTGGCGCGTAAACCGGGGCTGGCGCCGTCGTAAAGACAAGAATCAGCTGGGCTTCTACATTAACCCCATCACCGGCACCTGGAGCAAAAAAGACGATCCCAATGCCGAGGAAAGTGCCGGTGCTGTCGATGAGCCCTTGCTCGACAAGGTACCCAATCAGCGTATCGTGCCCTTTGTTGAAGATCACCGTAATTTGCTGATCCTCTCGCCTGTTGAAGAACTACCAAAGGAAGCCATGGCTACGTTGCAGGCCGCGATAAAACGTGGCATCGAGATGACCTTTCAGATTGAAGAATCGGAACTGGTAGCCGAACCCCTACCCACAAGTGATAAGCGTAAAGCCTTAATGTTTTACGAATCCGCTGAAGGCGGTGCCGGTGTACTTACGCGTTTAACAACAGAACCAAATAGCCTAGCGCAAGTGGCCAGTGCCGCATTGGAGTTGATGCATTTCACACAGCCGGAGCAGGCCTGGTCGGTAGAGGCACTGGAGAGTCATGAACAGAAACCCCATGGACACTCGATTTGTGAAGCAGGTTGCTACCAGTGCCTGTTGTCCTACTTCAACCAGCCTGACCACGACAACATCAATCGCCGAAATTCCGATGCGCTGAACTTCTTGGTGGCGCTAGCCAACGCTGAAGTAACCCTCGCCGCAACCCCAACTGCTTCAGCGGCGGTGCCACTAACTCCGGATACAGATGACGACTTGTTATCCAAGTGGCTGCAAGCACTGGGCCAACGCGGCTGCCGGCATCCGGATGCATTGAACGTTACCGTTAGCCAGGGTGAAGCCATCGCCGCTGGGCAATATAAATCCGCCCGCACCCTGGTTTTCCTGGAACCGATATCGAATAAACTTAAAGTCAGCTTGTTTGACAAGGGCTGGCAACTACTGGATTTTTCAGACTCAGGAAGGTGGCCCGCCCTTTTCGAACGCCACCCTGAAGTCTTTGGCAGGAACGATACAACAACATGACCCAAGGCAATTTTCTCCCTGGTAATCTGGTGCGCGCCCGTGGCCGCGAATGGGTGGTGCAAAGCGAGTCCCAGCCAGACTGGCTGCGGCTGCGTCCTCTCGGGGGTGCTGATGACGACATTATTTCTCTGATTCCCGGGCTAGAATTCCAGCCAGTGGAATCCGCCACTTTTCCCTGGCCTGATGCCGCGCGCCCCGGCAACCACTCCGCCGCATTGTTGTTGCGTGATGCTCTGCGCCTGAAATTACGCGCTGGTGGCGGGCCTTTCCGTTCCTTTGGCAATATCGCCGTGGAGCCTCGCGCCTATCAGTTGGTGCCGTTGCTGATGGCCCTGCGCCTGACCACCATACGCCTGCTGATTGCAGATGATGTAGGTATCGGTAAAACCATCGAAGCCGGGTTGATTGTGCGAGAGCTGATGGATCGCGGCGAAATCAGTCATTTGGCTGTACTGTGCCCCCCCCATCTGGTGGAGCAATGGCAAAGCGAGTTGCAAGAGCGCTTCCATTTACAAGCCGTTGCGCTGACCGCTGCCAGCGCCAGCCGCATCGAACGTAACCTGCCTCATGGCGTCAGCTTGTTTGACCATCATCCCGTGGTTGTGGTTAGCCTGGATTACATCAAAAGCGAACGCCACCGCGACTACTTTCTCGCCATCGCCCCCGAGTGCATCATCGTCGATGAAGCCCACACCTGCGCTACCGGCAGTCAGGGAAAGCAACTGCGCTATCAGTTGCTGCAACGACTGGTAGCCGACGCCGAACGCCACCTGATCATGCTCACAGCCACCCCACACTCCGGAGACGAAGCTGCATTCTACAACTTGATATCCCTGCTCAATCCGGCCTTTGCCGATTTGCAGGGGCGCACTTCCGCTAATGATCCATTGCGCCAAGAACTGGCACGGCATTTCGTTCAGCGCCGCCGTAAGGACATAGAAGAATGGCAGGCCAAAACCGACGCAGACCGTGCTTTCCCCAAGCGCATGAAAACGGAAGTTACCTATCAACTCAGTGGCGACTGGGGTTCATTTTTTGATGCGGTGCAAAGCTACTGCCGTGAACTGGCGGAAAACATCGAACAAACCGACAGCGGTGCCTCACGACTGATCTGGTACGCTACTCTGGCGCTGTTACGCTGTGTAGCCTCGTCACCCGCTGCAGCGGTTAAGGCGCTCACCACCCGCCTGCAAGGCACCTTGGACAGTGATGATGGGCTGCACGATGAACGGCTGTATGATGGCGAACCGGACGACCTATCCGGTAGTGATCTGGAGCCGCCCGGTCAGTTACAAGACACCAGCCATCTGCAAGCACTCATAGCCGAAGCCGGGCGATTGTCCGGTAAAAAAGGTGACCCGAAACTGGCAGCATTAATTCAGCATTTGCAAGGGCTGGTAAAAGAACGCTACCAGCCCGTGGTATTCTGCCGCTATATCGCCACTGCCCACTATGTAGCCGAGCATTTGCGCACGCACTTTGGCACCGACATTACCGTGGAAGCCATTACCGGCGACATGACGCCGGCCGAACGCCGCGAGCGGGTTGAAGCCATGGTGGAAACCGATCAACGCATTCTGGTGGCCACCGACTGCCTCTCCGAAGGTATCAATTTGCAACATTTGTTTACCGCTGTAGTGCACTACGACTTGGCCTGGAACCCCACGCGACACGAACAGCGCGAAGGCAGGGTAGACCGTTTTGGTCAGAAAGCCAAAGAAGTGCGTTGCACTATGCTCTATGGTCAAAATAACCCCGTAGACGGCTTTGTCCTTAATGTGATCTTGCGCAAAGGCGAGGCCATTCAAAAGGAGCTGGGCGTATTGGTGCCCATGCCGGAAGACGAGCAACGCATAAATCAGGCCTTGGTAAAAGCCGCTTTGATGAAACGCAGCGACCACAAGCACTATACCCCCGACCTGTTTGCCGATGCCGAAGTTATTCTACAGCCTCTCCAAGCACAATGGCGCGACGCCCTGGATAAAGCCAAATCCAACCGTACTGTGTTTGCCCAACGCCGTATACGCCCCGGCGAAGTGCTGCCCGAATGGCAAAAACAACAACAAGCCCTGGGCAATGCCGACGATGTGCAACGCTTTGTACACAGCGCGTGCGCCCGCCTGAATGCCCCGTTGGAAAAGGCCCGCAACAACCACTTTCGTTTTCTGCCCCAGCACCTACCCAGCGCGCTGCGCCAAAGGCTGGCCGACGATGGTATCGATAAACCCCTGACGCTAGACTTCACAGAATTGCACCGCAGCCACCCGCTGGTAACGATATTGGCTGAACATCTGCTGGAAGAAGCCTTGCAAGATTCCGATCAAGCCATCGCTGCCCGATGTGCCGCCACCGTCACCAACGATGTCGATGTAGTCACCACCCTTTACCTGTTGCGCCTGCGCCACCAGCTCAGCTATGTGCGCCGCCGCCAGCCGCATCAGTTGATGGCTGAAGAAACGGTTACCCTAGCCGTAAAAGGGCGCAGTAACCCAGAGTGGCTCAGTGATGACAGCGCAGCTGCTCTTTTGCAATGCCAACCCAGTGCTAACCTGCCGGCCGAGCAAATGCAGCGACAGATTCAATCCGCACTGGATTTTTTGCAGACCCAGCCAGAACGTTTGCGGGCTTTGGCCCAGCAACGTGCCGACACACTCCTGGCCGATCATAAACGGGTACGCGAGGCTGCTCGCGATATTGGCCAATACAGCGTCACCCCCTGTTTACCAGTGGATGTTATTGGTGTCTATGTCCTGCTACCCGATTCCCTGTAAGGTGGCCTAATGAAAAGAATCCACAAAACTCACGCCGCACTCAACCTGCCCAGCCTACGCTTGGAAGGAGCCTTGTTCCTACCCGATCAGTTGGAAAAAGCCGCCCTTGGGCAGGCCACCCTGCAGACCGAAGCGGACTACCACACACCCAAGGGTCTTAAGCTCAAGGATGACTACAGCCGGGCCTTCCAGATCGCTAACGCACAGTGGCAACACGTCGTCCGTTTATTCGAGCGCACTGACACTGACCCTCAGCACGCAACCACCACCTTTGTGCAAGAGCTGCTGCGCGACGCCTTCGCATACCATAGCATCCAGCCGGTGGCCGGGCTTACGTTGGGTGAGCGACACTACCCCATCGACTTGCTATCCGGGCAGCTACCCATCGTGGTGGCCCCCCACCATCTGGGCCTCGATACCCCGGACGAGCGCTTCAGCATTACCGACTCCGGCAGCCGCAAAAAAACCGCCTTCCAGTTGGCGCAGGAGTTTCTTAACGCCAGTAACGAGCATCTCTGGGCTATAGTTACAAACGGCAAGCAACTGCGCCTGCTACGCGATGCCGCTACCCTCACACGCCCCAGCTTTTTAGAGATCGACCTTCAAGATCTGCTCAGCGGCCAGCGTTTTGCCGAATTCGCCATGGCCTGGCGACTGCTACATGCCAGCCGCGCTGGGCAGGCCAGCGAGCCGCCCGAAGCCTGCGTCTGGGAAGCCTGGCGCGAAGCAGGCAAGGAAGAAGGCACCCGTGTACGCGAAGGCATGCGCAAAGGCGTAACCCAAGCGTTGCTTACTCTAGGCAGCGGTTTTTTGCAGCATCCAGCTAACGATGACCTGCGCCGCGACTTGCAAGACGGCAACCTCAGCAAGGATGACTATTTCCAGCAACTGCTGCGCCTGATCTACCGACTGATTTTTCTGTTCACGGTCGAAGAGCGCGGCTTGCTTCATCCTGCCGACAACAGTAATACCGCCCAACAAGCACGCCGTGCCTACGCCGAAGGCTATGCCATGGCGCGTTTGCGCGATCGCGCGCTCAAGCGCCGCGCCCGCAACCGCTTTGATGATTTGTGGCAGTCTGCGTGCATCGTTTTCAAGGGTTTGAACAAAGGGGAATCCCGCCTGGCACTCCCCGCACTGGGTGGCCTGTTCGCAAGCAGCCAATGCCCGGCACTGGATGCCGCCAGCCTTAACAATACCGATTGGCTGTTGGCCATCCAACACCTACGTTGGGACAATGCTAGTGGCAGCCTGGCTCCGGTTGATTATCGCAACATGGGCCCAGAAGAATTGGGGAGCGTGTACGAAAGCCTGTTGGAATTGGTGCCGGAGGTAGAGCTGCCCGCCCGCCTGTTCGGTTTTGCAGGCTTGACCAGCGATGGCAGCACGCAGGGCAATGCCCGCAAAACCAGCGGCAGCTACTACACACCAGACTCTCTGGTACAGGAACTGATCAAATCCGCTCTCGATCCAGTGATAGAGCAACGTCTGGCCGACAACCCAGCAGACCCAACCGGGGCGCTGCTCAACATTAAAGTTATCGACCCAGCGTGCGGTAGTGGCCATTTTCTATTGGCCGCCGCCCGTCGCTTGGCGGAACAGCTCGCTGCCCTACGTAGCACAGAAGGCGCAGTAAAACCTCAAGACTACCGTCACGCCCTGCGCGAAGTGATCAGCCATTGCATTTTTGGTGTGGATAGAAACCCCATGGCACTGGAGCTCTGCCGCACGGCCCTTTGGCTGGAAGGCTTTGAAGAAGGTAGGCCACTGTCCTTCCTCGACCACCACCTGCAATGTGGTGATGCACTCCTGGGCCTCACCGACCTGAAAGCACTGGAAAAAGGCATTGCCCCAGCGGCCTTCAAACCACTTTCTGGCGATGATAAAGCCATTTGCAAACAACTGGCGCAGCTTAACAAGGCAGCGCTAAAAGATTTAGAAAAGAAAAGGATCGCCAATGCCTTTGGGCAATTGGATGAAATTGATCCAACCAATAGCGGTTTGACACAACTGCAAGCTCTTGAAGCCCTGCCGGAAGATACCCCCCAGGACATCGCCAAACGCGCTGCTACTTATCAAGCCGTTCAGCAACAGGTCGCCAACAGCCGCTGGGCCCACGCCGCTGATCTGTTACTGGGCGCCTTTGTGCTGCCCAAAACCGAAACTACCGCTGGGCAAATCCCCACCAGTCAGACACTGTTTCTGGAACTTTTCAGCGACCAGCACAACGCTCAGCATCAGCTGCAGTTGCAGGCTGCCCGGAATGCTTGCCGGGAGACCCGCGTACTCCACTGGCCGCTAGCCTTTCCACAGGTGTTTGCCAAGGGTGGCTTTGACTGCGTGCTGGCCAACCCCCCTTGGGAGCGTATAAAACTGCAAGAAGAAGAGTTTTTCGCTACCCGCAGCCCCATGGTAGCAACCGCTAAAAACAAAGCTGAGCGTAGCCAGCGCATCGACTGGCTAGCTCAAGGTCAACTCGCGAAGCATATCTACCCCGATCAGGAGCACAGCGAACTGGCCAGCATTGCCGAGCAACGTCTTTACAAGGCCTTTTTAAGCGCCCGCCGCACCGCTGAGGCCGCCAGTTCCTTTGCCCATGTAAAACGGCCGGAAGGTGGTCGTTACCCTCTTACAGGAGTAGGCGATGTAAATACCTATGCATTGTTTGCTGAGTCCATCAGCCAAATCACTCATACCCATGGCCGTGCCGGATTTATCGTACCTTCTGGAATTGCAACTGATGATTCGACCAAGCATTTTTTCTCGTCCGTTGTTACGACCAATCACTTGGTATCATTTTATGGCTTCGATAATGCTAAGCGGATTTTTCCGGCAGTACACCCAGATACACCTTTCGCTCTCGTCACTCTTGGCCATAATCCAAGTGAAATTAAGCTTGCGCATTACATCCTTAGTACTGAGGAGTTGAATGATCCTCGTCGAATTTTCACCTTGGAACCAAAAGATTTTCCTCTTATTAACCCCAACACCCTTACCTGTCCGGTATTTCGCGCTCGTCATGATGCGGAGTTAGCGCGGCAGATCTATCAACGGGTACCAGTACTAATTCGCGATGCGTGCGGGAGCCAGCCGGAGCAGAACCCCTGGGGTATTTCGTTTATGCGAATGTTTGATATGTCGAATGACAGCCATTTGTTTTTTGAAGCATGCAATGAGGGTGGAAACAGACTGCTGCCGCTGTATGAAGCCAAGATGATCCACCAGTTCGACCACCGCTGGGCAACCTACGAAGCTAGAGTCAAAAGCCAAGCAGGTAAGGGTGATATGGCCAGCCGTGATGTTACTGCAGCTGAAAAAGCCGATAGGGAGTTCAGCGCTAACCCACGGTACTGGGTGAGTGAGGTCGAAGTACGAAAGAGATTAGCTGACAAGTGCTGGGGCAGGCAATGGTTGTTGGGTTGGCGGGATATTACCAATGCTACTAACGGGCGTACGGTGATCGCGAGTATCGCCCCTGTGGTGGGGGTAGGGCACACTATGCCGATTTTGTTTAGCTTGCAGCCCCCCGCTCAGACAGCAGGGTTACTAGCCAATCTAAGCTCCCTTGTGCTGGACTTTATCGCCCGTGTGAAGGTGGGTGGTACTCATCTGACCTACGGGTACTTAAAGCAATTCCCGGTTTTACCCCCAGAATTCTATACCAAAACAGACCTCGACTTTATCATTCCGCGCGTACTGGAACTCACCTACACTGCTTGGGACATGGAAGCATGGGCACAAGATCTAGGTTATGATGGAGGACCCTTCGCCTTTAACTCAGAACGGCGTGCCATATTGCGCGCCGAACTCGACGCCTGGTATGCCCGTGCCTACGGCCTCAACCGCGAGCAGTTGCGCTACATTCTTGACCCCGCTGACATCGAAGGCCCCGACTACCCCTCGGAAACCTTCCGCGTATTGCAGAAAAATGACCTGAAGAATTACGGCGAATACCGGACACAACGGTTGGTACTGGAGGCGTGGGATAGGCTGCACGAGCAGGAGACTAGTCAAGACGAAAATCCTTATCGCATAGCCGCCTCACAAAGCGATGATAACCTCGGAACAGCTCCAGATGAGTGCTGGATGCGCCCGAATCAGGATCAACGCGCTGAAATCGGAGTTCAGTTGATCGCTTTGTTGAATGCGGCCAAGGCACCTTTACCTATACGCCAGATGCGGATTGCGGTAGCGCTCGCTATGGAGCCTAGGCTGATGTTACCACTACTGGATGAACACAAAGCCGATGAATGGCAGAGGTTAGTTGGCGACGAAGCTAGGCCCTTGGCGCGCAATATGCTGGCACTTCCTGTCCGCTCCAATCAGGAATGGGGCGCAGCGGTACGACACCTGAGAACAACCGGATACCTGATAGAGAACCAAAAAGACCACACCTGGGAACCGGGTCAGCGCACTCAAGAGTTCCCAACACCCGTATGGGCAAATGGCCGGGCAAGCTGGGTATTGGAAATCGTACAAAGCTTGGATACACCATCACTGCTAACCCAATTGCCGGAAGAGACAAGGGAGTGGATCAATGCAGCCTGAGTTATTTCAACGCACCTTGGATGACACACCCGCTGGTGATATAAAAGCACCTCGATTGTGGGTGCGTCGCCTGGTGATATGGGAAGCACCTGATAAACAGCCATTGCGAGATATTCCGCTACGCCCGGGTATGAACATCGTCTGGACACCAGATGATCAGGGCATTGGCCATGGTGGTGGCAAGACACTTTTCTGCCGCTTGCTGCGTTACTGTCTGGGAGAAAATACATTTGCCCCGGAAGAGCAACGAGACAGCATAGCCTCAGCGTTTCTGAATGCTTATGTGGGCGCCGAGGTGATACTAGATGGCGTTTGTTGGGCCATTCTTCGCCCATTGGGTAGCCGCCGTCGGCATTTCGCAGTTCCTGAAGGACAACTGGAAGAATTGATCAAGGGCGAGATGTCATCAACTGGTATAGAGCCGTTTCTGAACGCAGTAGAAAACAAAATGATAACCTCTCAGGTTGCCGAACTGGTGCCGGGTCGCAAACAGCAGTACCTCGCTTGGCAAGTAGCCTTGGCTTGGTTGACTCGCGATCAGGAATGCCGTTTTGACCATGTGTTAGACTGGCGATCTACACAGTCTGATTCAGACTCTCCAGCCAGAGGCCTGAACCAGACCGAAAAACTTGAAGCACTTCGTGCTTTTTTGAAAGCCATGACCCCACAAGAGCAATCATTACGGCAGGAAATTTCCAAGCAGGACGAAGTAAAAGGAAAACTCGAACGGGAAACAGACCACCAACGTTGGGAAATTCAGCGATTACGACAGGCTTTGCTGGAAGCATTTTCTGTGACTGATGATGAACTGACGCAAGGTAGTATGGGTATTGCCTTATTGCGGGATGCGGCCCACAGTCGGCTGGCCAAGCTATCCGATGTGCCATCGGATCAGGGAGTAACGAATGTTCATGAAGCCAGAGATGCCTATGAATCCGCCAAAAATGCAGTAATAGAAATTGAAAAAAAGGCAGAGAGACTCGGTGCTGAAATTGCCATTATTCCCAACCTTATTGCACGCATTGAAGGCGAATACCCCAGTCTTCAGCTAGCTCTTTCTGAAACAGAAAGTTTCCCCTGTCCGATCTGTGAAGTTCCAATAGACAGGGTTTTGGCAGATGGATGTGGTTTGTCCCACAAGCTACCGGATATTGACGCCTGCAAACAACGATTGCAACAAAATCGTGACGACTATGCAAACGAGAAGGAAAGACTAACTGTTAAAAGACGGGAACTAAATCAGCTAAAACCAGAACTGGAACTGGCCAAGCAGAAAAAAGATATTGCTGAGGCACGTTATAGAAAGCTTGATGACGCACGCCATTCACAGGAAAACTCACTATATGAAGCTAAACGCTTAATTGATGAATCCGAACGCTTAGAACACTTGATGCATCATCAGCAACAAACCTCGGAAAAGCTACAAGGCGTTATTGAGAACATAGAAAATATGCGACAACAGGTAATCGATTTAATTAATCGACAAGCCAGCGCACTTTCTGAGTTGAACGAAAAATTCGATGCTATTATTAATAGCCTAATCAAAGATGATTGCAGCGGCTCAATCCGCCTAACAGGAAAAGGCTTAAACCTAACAGTACAAATGGGCGGCAACCGGTCCACCTCAGCGATTGATTCACTGAAAGTAGTGGCGTTTGATCTAGCCGCACTCTGCCTTGCCATTGAAGGAAAAACAAATATCCCTGCGTTTCTTATTCATGACAGCCCGCGAGAGGCCGACTTAGGCCTGCCACTTTACGATAGGTTATTTCAGCTTATTCGTGATCTTGAAGATGTAGGCGGATCACCACTATTTCAGTATATTATTACTACGACAACACGGCCTCCAACCGAATTTCAGGTTAAACCTTGGCTGGCTGTACGGCTGTCAGGGTCACCTGCTTCGGAACGATTATTGAGGAATGATTTATGATGGAGTCCTGGTATAAAAAAGAAATTTATTTTACGGTGGAATTTATTCTTTTAGGAAATGGAGTTGTTATTTCCTGTAATACCCACAGCCTAGCCAAGAAAGCATCAATATTAGGTTGCCATCAGAGTGGCAAGCCATACAGTCATCTTTACTGGAAACACCACCAGCAATCAATATGTAATCCTTGGGAAAGGTTGCAAACTGGAGTATTTAACTGATGCTGACCTCATTACATATTCAGAACTTCAAAGCGTGGAAAGACACTGGAAAAATTCGACTGGCACCTCTGACAGTAATTTTTGGTGCTAACAGTGCAGGCAAGAGCAGCTTGGGTCATCTGCTGCTTGCGCTTAAGCAAACCGTTCTTTCTGCCGATCGAAAACGGCCGTTGCATCTGGGTGATGAAAACTCCTTGATCGAACTGGGTACCTTTTCTGAATGCATCCACAACCATGACCTCAGCCAGCCTTTGCGTTTTGATTTGGGCTGGCAGTTGCCCCAAAAATTGGAAGTGCGCGACCCTCTGACCCGAGCAAGATACCTTGGTGATCATTTGCAGCTCGATGTAAGCTTGCTGGCCGATAAGCGGGAACAGCCTCGCGTGCAACAGATGAGCTATCAACTGACCAGTGAAGACGCACTGGAGTTGGCAGTGAACTATGCCAACGATCAACTAGGTAAGCCTGAAATCATGTCAGACCAACTAAAACTGGTGCGCAGCACAGGCCGCGCCTGGCCGCTGGATGAGCCTGACAAGTTTTACCGAATTTCCGACCAGAGTCGCGCTCGGTTTCAGAACGCCGAGTTTTTATCGGATTTCGCGCTTGCGACGGAGGCAGCACTGGGGAGTGTTTTTTACCTAGGGCCCCTGCGAGACCACCCCAAACGAATTTATTCCTGGTCCGGCGAGACACCGGAGAGTGTTGGCCAAAAGGGTGAGTTTACAATTCCTGCAATTCTCGCCTCCAGCGCTGAGCAGCGTATGCTCAGTCGTGGTTACAAGAAAAAGCAGTACCCCTTTGATACGTTTATTGCGCAGTGGCTCAAGGATCTAGGTGTGATCGAGAGTTTCAGCGTTAAGCCAGTAGCCAAAGGGCGCAAGGAGTATGAGGTGCTTCTTAAGACCCATGGCACCAGCAGCGAAGTGAAGATAACAGATGTGGGGTTTGGCGTGTCGCAAGTGTTGCCAGCCCTGACTCAGGCCTTTTATTGCCCGCCACATTCGACCGTGTGGATGGAGCAACCGGAAATCCATCTGCACCCCCAGGTGCAGGCTGAGCTGGCCGATGTGTTTATTGCTGCCACCCAGGCTCGGGAAAACGGCAGGGAACGTCATGTACAGTTGATAGTGGAAAGCCATTCCGAGCATTTTCTTAACCGCATTCAGCGTCGTGTGGCTGAAGGTAGTTTATTGGCCGAGGATGTGGCCGTGTACTTCTGTAACCGCGCCGGAGCGACCACCGAATTGGAGTCGTTGAACCTGAATATGTTCGGTGAGATTGAAAATTGGCCTGATAATTTCTTTGGTGACGAAATGGCTGACATATCCGCCAGAACCTTAGCTGCCATGAAACGTAAGAAGGAGCAACGTCGGGAGTTGGGTAAATGAACAGCGTGGTAATCGATACCAACATCCTTTTAATCGCCAATCGTCTGCATGACTCGGTATCGCCAGAATGCGTCGAAGAATGCATCTATCGCTTACAGGCAGTTCAGCAGAACGGCACAGTGGTGATTGATGACGATTATCTGATTCTTGGCGAATACCTGCACAAAACTCAGCTAAATCCGCCCAAGGGGGTCGGTGATGTATTTCTCAAGTGGCTACTGCGTAGCGCCGGTAACCCGAAGCATTGTGCAAAAGTGTCCATAACCGAGAGCGCAGCCAATGAATTCGATGAATTCCCCGATCAGGCTCTTCAGCCCGCGTTCGACGCGCCGGATCGAAAGTTTGCCGCTGTTGCCAATGCGCATCCTGATAAACCGCCGGTATGGCAGGGCGCTGATTGTAAATGGCTTGATTGGTGGCCGCAGTTGCAAAGAGCAGGTATTGGCGTTGAGTTTGTTTGCCCGAATGACACCTGTCGTTTTTATACAAACAAGTTTCCAGGCAGGCCAGTTCCAGCGTTGCCGCAGGATTGAGCCATGACCGACTTCTTCCGCTTCCCCCACACACCCCATATCACCTGGCTTGGCAAGGGCATGCCTCGCGGTGACAAGGTTTTGGCGTCTCATGAAGTCGAGGTCTTGCTGTCTGGAAAGGTACGTGTCGAAGAAAAACTCGACGGTGCCAATCTTGGCATTTCCCTTGGCACCGATGGCGCACTGCGTGCCCAGAACCGCGGCCAGTATCTGTTAGAGCCTTTCATCGGCCAGTTTTCGCGGCTTGGTTCCTGGCTAGCCCAGCATCAATGGGCCTTGACCGAGAAGTTGAACAGCGACCTGATTCTGTTTGGCGAGTGGTGCGCCGCGAAACACTCGCTGGATTACGAGAGCCTCCCCGATTGGTTTCTAGTATTTGATGTTTACGACCGCCGCGCCGGGCGCTTCTGGAGCAGTGCTCGGCGCAATTCACTGGCAGCAAAGCTTGAACTTTCGGTGGTTCCATCTGTCTACGAAGGTAGCGCCAGCCTACCAGCTCTAAAAAAAATACTCGCCACCAGCACCAGCCGTTACCGTGATGGACCTCCGGAAGGCTTGGTAATCCGTCGGGATTCCGGCGACTGGTGCGAAGCTCGCGCAAAGCTGGTCCGCGCTGAATTTACCCAAAAAATCAACGAGCACTGGCGCAGCCGAACCATTGAGTGGAATCGTGTGGCATTGGACGAGAGCAAATCGATATGACCCCCCTGCAACGTGCACTGGTCGAAAAAGCTGGCAATGATCACGGTTTTGAATATGTATTACCCGCCAACGATCATACGGTAAAACTTGCCTCTGCCCGACACCGTGTGCAGGTGTGTATCAGCGCAATTGATGGGCAATATACGCTTTCTTTTACTTCGCCCGCCTCCACTCTGTTGAGCGCGGAGTTGGCACGCAGCCTGCCCGCTTTGCGGCGTAGCGCGGACAGTTTCGTGGCGCCTGATCAGGTTGCATTGACCCAAGTGTTGCGCCGTGCCGCCGAGCTGGCACATGCCCTACCTAACCAGGCAGTGCGTGACTTTGAGGCAAGCCTGACACAGGAACTGACGCAACTACCAGAGGAACTTAAAAACACCGAAGTCGAGCGCCTGGTGCGCCAACGAATAGGCCAGCAGGCCTTTCGCAGTGCCATGGTTGATTACTGGGATGGTGCTTGCGCCGTTACTGGCATCGCCTTGTCCGAGGTACTGCGCGCCAGCCATGCCAAGCCCTGGGCCGCGTGTGACAGCGATACTGAGCGGCTGGATGTGTTCAACGGTTTTTTGCTAAGTGCCAATCTGGATGCGTTATTCGACCGCTTCCTCATTAGCTTCAGTGATGCGGGCACGCTATTACTGTCTCCACGGATCACCCCAGATACCCAGGCCCGCCTAGGGTTGACTCAGCCACTGTGCCTACGCTGGCTGGCAGAGGAGCACCAACCCTATCTGAACTATCACCGGAATCGATTTGGAGCCTTGATGTGAGCACCTTCGACAGCACCAAAACCCCCTTGCCCGAGATCATCAAACAGATAACCGAAGGCAAATTGCAACTGCCGGACTTTCAACGTGGCTGGGTGTGGGACGATGAACATGTACGATCACTACTGGTAAGCATAGCGCGATCTTTCCCGGTGGGTGCTGTGATGCTGCTGGAAACTGGCGGTGAAATACGCTTTCAGGTGAGACCGGTGGAGAACGTTGCCATTGCCCGAACCGGAGCGCCTGATTGCCATCCTGCACAGCCACTGTATCGATGCGTCAGCTATGAGGGCCTATGGCTTTGATAGCTTTCTCGCACGACGCCAGGAGCGGCTATTGGCAATGATTGAGAGTGTCATGGGCAAATCTATCGAACGTAGTGCGGATTCTGGGGCTGATGATGAGGCCGACTCATAGTGTCCACCCATAAATGGCAATTCACCCCCCGCTTCCGCCGCCGCGCCTTTGGCTGGCAGTCGGCCACGCCGATCAAACGCATCAAGGAAGCCCTTGCCGAGATAAAGCAGGTTGCCCGAAAGGAGCCGGTGCTCGCGGCAGAGGGTGCCATTATCCTGCTGGAAAAACTCGCGCCAGCACTGGAACAGGTGGACAGTTCATCGGGAGCGCTTGGAACGGCAGTCAACAAGGCTATTGATACCCTGGTGCCCATTATCGCCAAAGCCGACGTCGAACAGGCTGAGCGGCAACGCTGGCTGGAGCGGTTGTGGCAAGCGCTGCAGGACGACGAAATGCCCTACATCGAACGGTTGGGCGACTACTGGGGCGAGTTGTGCGCAACGCCGGAACTGGCATCACACTGGGCTGATGAGTTTATGCCGGCACTGGCGCAAACCTGGGCTCTGCCGCGCGGACAGAGCAGCTACTTCACGGGTACCAGTGCCTGTCTGGCTTCCCTGTATACGGCGGGCCGTTATCAGGAGTTGCTGACACTGATCGACAAGGCGCCCTTCAAGTGGTGGCACGACCGGCGCTGGGGTGTACAAGCCTTGTCAGCGATGGGCAAAAAGGCCGAAGCGATCCGATATGCCGAAGATTCCCGCGGCCTCAATGACCCCCGCTGGCTGATCGCTCAGGCATGCGAAGCCATCCTGTTGTCCTCGGGGCTGCTTGACGAGGCTTACCACCGTTATGCCGTGGAGGCCAATCAGCGCACCACGAACCTCGCCACCTTTCGTGCCATAGTCAGGAAATACCCCAACAAGCAGCCAGAGGCAATCCTGCACGACCTGGTTGCCAGTGCACCTGGCGCTGAAGGCAAGTGGTTCGCTGCCGCCAAAGATGCTGGCCTATATGATTTGGCGATCGACCTGGCCACTCGCAGCCCTACCGATCCGCGCACGCTGACCCGCGCTGCCCGCGACTATGACGAAAAGCAGCCTGACTTCGCCTTGTCGGCTGGGCTGGCTGCACTGCACGGGATTTCGCGCGGCTATGGGTATGAAATTACCGGAGGTGATGTGCTCGACGCTTATTCGGCGGTGTCCCGGGCGGCCTCCAATGCAGGCGTGCCTACCCAGAGTATCAACGAGCAGATTCGGCTGATGACCGCCGGTGCAGAGCCTGGCAATGCGTTTATCAGATCGATTCTGGCCCGCCAATTGTTGAACTGAGCGGGACCCACTTTCATTGCGTCACGGACAATAGCAGCGGCAGCGCGACAACTTGAATCAACGCCAGCTAAAATGCATGTCTGTTTCAGCCGCAATTTCAGGAGAAACTCCATTCAGCGCACACCCACCCAGCGATTGCTCGACCGCGATTTCTATCGCAACGGCCCCGATCACAGGGGTGGTCGAGAGGTCGGTTTTGCCGAGGTCAAACGCCGTTTCGGGCTGCGCACCGTCACCATTGGTCGATGGGTTACCAAGGCCGAGCAGGCAAGCACCGCCAATCATTTCTACGATGCGCTCGCTGACCTGCAGATATTACTGCACGGTCCGGCCGACCTGCTGTCGCTGCGCGGCACCCTGTCGCTAACCTATGGCCGAGGCGGCCAGCCAGGCGTGGCAGCCCACTATGAACCCGCCTCACGCACCCTGGCACTGGCCAAGAACGCCGGGCCCGGCAGCATCGCCCACGAGTGGTTTCATGCGCTGGACCACTATTTATCAGACAAAGCCTTCAAGACGGCCACGGCTGGCCGTTTCGCCTCAGCCGCCTGGCTTGCCGACAGCCCGGCCATTGACCACCCGCTCAACCGGTTACTCTTCGACTGCTTCAAAGCGATTCTGCTGAATGAGGCGGGCACCGGCACCAGCGAGTTGTTCAAGCGCTCAGTCGAGGCGGACCGCAGTCAGAGCATGCTTTACTACAGTTTGCCGGAAGAACTCGCCGCCCGCTCCTTCGAAGCCTTCATTCAGGATGCATCACTCAAAAACCACTTTCTGGTCAAAGGCACCAGGGAATCACCGGAGGCCAAACTCGGCCTCTACCCGCAGGAAGCACAGAGAGGACGTATCAATACGGCGTTCGACCGCTATTTTCAGGCATTGGGGAACGCATTGAGCCGGCAAGGGAAGAAACCGGTAACTGAATAGTTTCGGAGTTCGCACAATACGAGCGGCGGCTACCGGTTGATCGACGGCGAATTCTGAGCCTTGATACCCATTTACAAAACGGGTCAGCTTTTTCCTGATGGGGCTGCCGCTTGTTTCTGGTCCCACAACACCTTCACCGGCCGGGACAATTTTTCCGGATGACGCGGCGTAATCTCAGCAAAGCACTCGTAGATGCGCTGCATATCGGCCTCGAGGTCATCACTGGGTTGCAGAATAAGTGGGAATGTCAGCTGCTTTTTGCCGTAATCTGCGACTGCAAGCACAATCGGAACTCCAGCCTGACGGGCAATGTGATGAAACCCGGTTTTCCACCTGTCGGCACTGCTGCGCGTCCCCTCTGGCGTCATCACGATGATGATGCGGTTATGGCGGTTTAACTCCGCCACGGTTTGCCCCACCAGGCCCCCGGCCCGAGATCGGTTCACCGGAATACCGCCCAGTCTCGTAAGCAACCAACCCAGAGGGCCCTTGAACAGAGTGTTCTTGATCATGAAGCGGGCATGCAATGCCAACGCGATGCCACTGATAATGCCCAGAACTCCGTCCCAATTCGACGTGTGCGGCCCACCCACCACGATAGCCCTGGGAACGTCGGGGAAGGGTTTTACATCCCAGCCCGCCAGTCGCAACAAGCCTGTGGCCACCCAGCGTAGCGGTGAGCGACCGCTGGACCTTTCCGGAATCATGTTATCGTTTTGCATAGTAATTCTGACCTTTTCTACAACAACCTGCGATCTTACCGCATCCGGTCACCGGTGACACACCCGCTAATAGTTGGGCAACACGCTGCTGAACGACATAAACCAACCGCAGAATACAGCACGCCGGAAGATTATGTTCTATCCTCGATCGGCGTCAGCAGACCCTGTTAGCCCGCAGAGCCGGGCGATATAGAAAAACTATTACATCGGTCAGTAAAACAAACTTATGACAATCACCGGGCACTGCTATAACTGTTTTATCCAAAGCGGCGAGGAAGCCATGACTCGACCGCTTGCCTTGCAACTAACTGACATGGCTCAGTCCGGTGCTGGCTCCCGGCAGGCAGACGGAACAGTTTCGTACACGATGGTCAGTGCATCGGATCCGAACTAACGTTACAGAGCGCCATAATCAAAATAATGAACCAAACAGTTACAGACGGAGAGAGTTATGACCGCGAATCGAACAGAGACCGCCGGAAAATGCCCGGTGATGCACGGCTCACGCGCCCAAATGAGTGCTGGCACCGCGAACCAGGATTGGTGGCCAAACCAGCTGAACCTGGCCATTCTGCATCAGCATGCTCCAAAGTCGAACCCGCTGGGGGAAGATTTCAACTACGCAGAAGCCTTCAAAACGCTGGATTTGCCAACGGTCAAGAAAGACATTGAAGCCCTGCTGAAAGACTCGCAGGAATGGTGGCCAGCCGACTACGGTCACTATGGTCCGTTCATGATCCGGATGGCCTGGCACAGTGCAGGCACCTACCGGACCGGCGACGGCCGTGGCGGGGCGGGCACCGGCAACCAGCGGTTTGCCCCGCTTAACAGCTGGCCAGATAACGGCAACCTCGACAAAGCCCGCCGCTTGTTGTGGCCGGTAAAACAGAAGTACGGGAGCAAGCTATCCTGGGCTGACCTCTACATCCTGACGGGCAACGTTGCCCTGGAATCCATGGGTTTCAAAACCTTTGGTTTCGCCGGTGGCCGGGCCGACATTTTCCAGCCGGAAGAAGACATCTACTGGGGCGCCGAGAAAGAATGGCTAGCCTCCAGTGACAAGCCGAACAGCCGCTATTCCGGTGACCGTGACCTGGAAAACCCGCTTGCCGCTGTGCAAATGGGCCTGATCTACGTCAACCCGGAAGGTCCGGACGGCAACCCCGATCCGCTGGCGTCAGCACGAGACATTCGTGAAACATTCGCCCGCATGGCGATGAACGACTATGAAACTGCGGCCCTAACCGCTGGTGGTCACACCTTCGGCAAAACTCACGGTGCGGGTGACCCGGACAAAGTAGGCCCCGAACCCGAAGCGGCGCCGATCGAAAACATGGGCTTCGGCTGGATCAACAGCCACGGTAAAGGCAAAGGCCGCGACACCACCACCAGCGGTCTGGAAGGCGCCTGGACACCCACCCCCACCCAATGGGACATGAGCTACTTCGATGTTCTGTTCGGTTACGAGTGGGAGCTGACCAAGAGCCCGGCCGGCGCTCAGCAGTGGGCTCCGAAAGGCCTGAAAGACAGCGACAAGGCACCGGACCCTGAAGATCCGTCCACCAAGGTTGGCATCATGATGTCGACCGCCGACATGGCCATGCGAGAGGATCCGGAATACAGGAAGATCTGCCAGCACTTCCACAAAAATCCGGAAGAGTTTGCCGACGCTTTCGCCCGCGCCTGGTTCAAGTTGACCCACCGCGATATGGGCCCGAAAACCCGTTACCTTGGCCCGGAAGTCCCGGCTGAAGACCTGATATGGCAAGACCCGGTGCCGGCGGTCGATCATGAACTGGTCAACACCAGTGACATTGCCGACCTGAAAGGCAAGATTCTGGCAACCGGTCTGTCGGTCTCAGAACTGGTCTACACCGCCTGGTCTTCAGCATCAACTTTCCGCGGGTCCGACATGCGCGGTGGTGCTAACGGTGCCCGCATTCGTCTTGCCCCCCAGAAGGACTGGGAGGTAAACCAGCCCGATCAACTGGGCAAGGTATTGTCGGCGCTGGAAGGCGTTCAAAGAGCCTTTAACGAAGCCCAGTCGGGCAACAAAAAAGTGTCTCAGGCTGATCTGATCGTGCTCGGTGGTGTCGCTGCCGTCGAAAAAGCAGCGAAAGACGCTGGCCACAACGTTGACGTGCCGTTCGCTCCGGGCCGCACCGACGCAACCGATGACCAGACCGACGCCGAAGCCTTCGACTGGCTGAAACCTGAAGCCGATGGTTTCCGCAATTACCGTCGCACAGCCTTCACCGTCTCTGACGAGGAAATGCTGATCGACAAAGCCCAGTTGCTGGGACTGAGTGCACCGGAAATGACCGTGCTGGTCGGTGGCATGCGCGTGTTGAATGCCAACCATAAGCAAGCCAAGCACGGCGTGCTGACCAAAACACCGGGCAAGCTCACCAACGACTTCTTCGTGAACCTGACCGACCCTAACACCGAGTGGAAGCCGGTAACGTCTGAAGCCGATGTGTTTGAAGGCAAGGATCGCAAGAGCGGTGACGTTAAGTGGACCGGTACCCGTGTAGACCTGATCTTTGGCTCCAACTCCCAGTTGCGCGCCATTGCCGAAGTCTATGCCCAGAGCGATGCGAAAGAGAAGTTCGTGAAAGACTTCGCCGCCGCCTGGACCAAGGTGATGAACGCCGACCGGTTCGATCTGGCGTAACAAGCACTGAACGGTTGAAACCAAGGCCGGATGCCCAACAGGGCATCCGGCCTTTTTTATTGGTGAATGCTTTTCCAGCACCCAAGCGCACTCCGGTCCAACTTCACCACACCGTAGGAGCGCAGTCCCCTGCGCGACAGGAAGCAAACCAACCACAGAACACTACCCCTGTTTACCCTGAGCCCTTCGAAGGCCCTTGGGGAGCAAACAAAACCGCTGAACCCAATTCATCGCCTTAAACACGGCCCCAACCGCCACCGACTTTCGCCCGGGCTTGCAGGGGCTTCCTGCCCCCAAGCCCTACCGCAGGCATCCCTGCCAGCTGCGAAACCCGGTACCGGCTGGGGCCTTCTCAATGTGGTTGCTTTTAGCAGCGCGGACGCTAGTTATTCCAGATTTGGCATACGGGGTCCAATAGGATGAAAAATACTACACGCCCTGTACTACTGGGTTTCTAGAAAGTGGTGTGCTAAGTTGATGTAACAGCTTGCCGGAATAAGGGGCGAGGTATGCTACGAAGAGTACTGTTAAAGAGATGAGCACTAGGACTTTATGGATATCGAATACTCGGAAAATGGCTTATTCGGACTGACAGCATCTGACATCCATGAAGAAGCTGTTCGACTTTACGATGCTTTTTTCGAACATCAAACCCCACTCAAAGCTTTCAGATTGGCAATAGTGCTTTACCATCTACTTGAATGGATTGAGTCTGAGAATAAGCCACCTGAAAACAACCTCAGTAAGCTATCAAAAGAACTTCAGGAAAGTACTCAGTTTCAAGTGCTTCGTAGCTTGGCGAATAATTCAAAGCACCACACTCTAAAAAAGAGCTCTTCATATGAAAAAGGGATTATCATTGGTTTTCAAGCAGGCCGCAGTGTGGGCGGTGAATGTGTGGGACAACCGAATCTTGCTGTGAATTTTCAAGGTCAAGAAGTTTGGCTTCGGGAAGTATTCGGGTGGATACTTAAGAAATACACCTATTACTTCAACTCTGTTGGGATGTATGAGGCTGTACAAATCGCGGTGCGTGACGGCGAAAACCTTTAACCAATGCATCAACCGGATTAACGTAACCATTAGGGTCAGAGTCACTGATATTAAACACCGATCAATGACCTATGATCCCAGTGTTAA
>NZ_JBBECH010000042.1:0-24552 GCF_040881935.1 Saccharospirillum sp.
CTAAGTAAAGATTAGGAACAAACAGTCAATTTTTCACCCCTCATTAAATAGTTTTGCATCAAAACATTTGACCAGTGATAAGTTGTATTCTATAAACAAGCAGTGTCCCCACGCTTTCCTTCGAGAAGCGACCTAGGGGTGAGCAGCCAATCGGAGTATGTGGTGATAGGCAATGGATATCCGAAATACCGCAGTGCTACCTTCTAGCCAGCCAGACACACTGGTTGCCCGAGCCCAGACTAACCCCTGCCCTGTCTTGGTCCTAGACATGAATGCGAAGTTGCTTGACGCCAACCAAGGCAGTTGGCTCATCATGCAACATTGGGGGGTAAGTGTGGGTGAAACAATACCCGACCCCTGGCGAACGACTGCAATAGCGGCAGGCCAATCAAGTGAAACGCTGGAGCGTCAACTGACCACCGGGATGATCAATATCTCATTATTGTTTCTCCCGGTAGCTGATCAGGCCCTGATTTATATATTCGGCATGGACGTCACTGTTCAAAAGCAGATAGAGCAGAAAGTTGAACTCAACGCCAAGGTGTTTGAGTCTGCAACTGAAGGGATACTAATCATGGACGCCGAGATGCGCGTTATTGATGTGAATCCAGCCTATTCCCGAATTACCGGTTTTAGCCCAGGTGAAATACTGGGCGAAACGGCTGCATTCATCAATACCGAAGAGCAAGCACCCGAACTCCTACGACAACTCAACGAAGCGCTGGCACGGGAAGATGCATGGCAAGGTGAGCTCTGGGGGACGCGAAAAGACGGGTCTCGCTTCGCCGAGTCGTTGTCAATTTCCGTCATTAAAAACGCTGAGGAAGAAACAACTCATTTTACAGCGGTAATCACTGACATTACGTTACAGAAAGAAGCCGAAAAACAACTGGTTCATATGGCGCATTTCGACATGCTAACGGGTTTACCCAATCGTCGTTTGTTCCACGACCGCCTCCAACAGGCAATATTGTCGGCAAACCGCAGCGGAGAGTGTATCGCTGTCATGTTGATTGATTTGGATGGTTTTAAGCTGGTAAATGATCACCTTGGGCATATTGCAGGTGATGAAATGCTGCAATTAATGGCCCACCGCATAGCTAGCGTAATGCGCGTCAGCGACACAGTTGCTCGTATGGGCGGCGACGAATTTCTAGTACTACTTCGCCATCTCAATAAAATCGACAGTGCGGAAGTAATAGCGGAACATATTCTTAAAACAATATCCGCACCGGTATTTTTTCACGACCAGGAGATCTTCCTCACTGCCAGTATTGGAATTTCTGCCTACTCTAATGACCAAGACAGTGACACTCTACTTCGCCTGCTGGACAGTGTTCTGTATGAAGCCAAACAGGATGGTAAGAACGGGTACAAGCTTGTCAGCTCGGCCACAACAGAAATGGCAACCGGTCGGCTGACATTCCAGGCAAAACTAAGAAGGGCCTTGGAAGACGGCGAGATAAAAGCTTACTACCAGGGCATATTAGACACCAATACAAATACACTGAACGGACTCGAAGTGCTCGCACGCTGGGAGTCCCCGGTTGAGGGAATAATCAGCCCTGAAATTTTCATTCCTGTTGCTGAGGAGTCAGGAATGATACGGCAATTGGGAGAGTATATCCTCAGAACGGCCTGCCGGCAGGGTGCCCAGTGGCTCGCCCAAGGCATTGATACTGGAATCATGAGTGTCAATGTTTCGGCTTATCAGTTGCATGACCGGTCATTTGTCTCCCTGGTCAAGAAAATACTCTCAGAAACTGGTTTTCCTGCCGAACGTCTAGACTTGGAATTGAGCGAAGCGCTCTGGGTTGAAGGGCGGGAGACGGTCACCGATGCACTGAGACGGTTGAGAGCCATGGGCATCCGAGTGTCTATAGATGACTTTGGCACAAAATATGCGTCGTTGTCTTACCTCAAGCACCTGCCAGTTGACCGAATAAAAATCGATAAAAGTTTTGTAGATGACATCCCAGATAGTGACATCACCTGCGCCATTGTCGCATCCATCATGAACTTGGCACGGGCTATTAAATTAGAGGTCGTGGCCGAAGGCATTGAAAACGAGGAACAACTAAAATTTTTAATAGATAACGGCTGCAGGTACATACAAGGTTACCTCTACTATAAACCCTTACCGGCAGAGGGCATTGAAGAGAAAATAAAAAATCGTGCTTTTTCCTTGGAGAGCACAACCGGGAGTACCTCATTATGAAAGGAGAATTGACGTTCAATGTTACATCAAATTGGAGTGAAATTGATCACATCAATATTCGTACACGGGATTTTTTGAGCGATACATCATTGTCAAAAGGAGAAGTGGATACATTTACCATGGTAATAACCGAGCTCATGGAAAATGCTATCAAATACGGCCAGGATGACGCATATATCGAGGTAGCGGTAACCATAACCGGCACCGATATTCAAATTCGGGTCGATAATCAAATTGACCATAATCAAATCCCCAGCTTAAAGCGACTGGATCACACCCTGCAATGGATTCGCGGCATTCATGATCCGTATCAAGCGTTTTTGGAGCGCATCCGGCAGATAGCCCGGGAGCCTTTAAGCGACAGTAAAAGTTGTTTGGGACTGGTGCGCATTGCCTATGAGGGGCGCGCTATTATCGATTTTATTCTTGAAGAAAACAGGTTGAGCGTTTCGGCTATAGCCATTCTCAACTCCTCCAAAAAAACCGCTGAAACCAGCGAGGACGCTTGAAATGACGCATTCAGTCGAAGTATTCAGTGACGGCACCTTAAAAATTGACAAGCAAACTTCAGACGATGAAGTAATATTGAACCTTTCCGGAAAGAGTATCATTCGGGATTCGATGGACACCTTATTGCCAATTTTCAAGGCATCGCTGGAAGAGGCCGTTTCCGCAGATAAACGACTTGTACTGGACTTTCGACCCGTGTCTTACATGAATTCGTCATCGTTTGCGCCGGTTATCAAGGTGCTTGAAAAGGCACGCACCGGCAAAGCACACCTTGCCGTGCTCTACAACGGTAATGAAAAATGGCAGGAAACATCCTTTTCCGCCATGACAATTTTCAAAACAGTCGACGGACGTATATCAATAGATGGTGAAAGTGATGACGTTAGACACTGAGAGCCACGAGACCGTTGAACCAGTGGCAGACATTCCAGCAGATATGTCAGGCGAACTGTTCCTTAAAGAGCAGGCAATTCCGGTACGTCTGCTGTTCGCGTCGAAATATTCGTTAACTGTTATAGCGCTGCCCGCCAAGCCGGAAATCGCCATTGGTCGTTATGATGCGCTAACTATATGTTTGTCAGAGGAAGACCGGGTGGAAACCGGAAACTGCCAGGTTTATCAGCACCACACATCCGACGGGGTTGAACTTAGGTTGGTTTCTCTGAAAGGAATAGTGGACTTTGAGAAACTGCTTTTTAAAAAACGCGTCGATCTGCTGGATAACGCCGGGCGCAATCTACCGCTGGTGCTAGGCTACAAAAAGAATCTGGATCCACTATTCAAAGAGTATGCGTCAGACCTGTCGTATGACCTCAGCGTGTATCAGAATCTTTTTGATCGTTTGGATGAAGAGTACATGCATGAGCCCTCAGCTGTCATGGAAATCATACAGCAGGGGATTATCGAGAGCATGGGGCCAGAACTCACTGCTTGTCTGGACACCTATGTCAGACATTTACCAGAAGCCATCTCCAACCTATCCAGCGATCAGTACGGGCACCACGGGTACTATCTGCGAAAGCAGATCTGGGGCGCATTACTCTCCGCCCCAGTTATATCCAGAACCAATCTCAAACCTCGCGGCTACGTCGGCGACTCCGAGATGATGCAGATGTGCTATCGCCATGGCTACGAAGGCGCATCCACCTTTGGCAAACTCATGCACTTCTACTCGGTTGACGCCCCGGCAGCTCAAGCTGTGCGTAACCGACGAAAACTGGTGCCACAGCTGGCCCGCGAAATGGTGGACCGGTTATCAGACTCAGTGAGTGGACGCATTAAACTGCTATCAGTTGCTTGTGGTCCGGCTATGGAGCTCAACGATCTGTTTGCAACAGCAGCCGACTGCCAACGTTTGCATTGCTCTCTGCTGGACCAGGATCAGCTCGCGTTGATGGAAGCTGCGGCCACAGTGAAAGCTATTGAGACGCGATTCGATCAACCCGTATCAGTGGACATGATCCAGGAATCGGTACGCACCCTGCTAGCAACCAGGGTACTGAAATCCCGTTGGGGGGATTTTCATTTCATCTATTCCATGGGCCTATTCGACTACCTCACGCCACCAGTCGCAGCAGCAGTACTCAAGAAGCTTTACGCCTTGTTGTTGCCAGGCGGTGAAATGGTAATCGGCAACTTTCATGTTAACAACCCGACCCGTTATTACATGGACTACTGGATGGACTGGCCACTTTACTATCGCACTGAAGAAGACTTTCTTGCCCTCACTGAAGGGCTCAAAGGCATGGACGCCTGGATAGATTATGATGACACCGGCATTCAGATGTTGCTAAGAATAAGGAAAACTGACCATTGAGTTTAAAAAGACGTAAAGATGATACCGAGGTATCCGAGGCAGTCGTTCGCAATGACTTCGACCTCTACCAGACCGACCTGGTACATAAATGGTTGCGCACCGTCACCCTGCTGGCGTTCTGTCTGGTGCCGCTATTTTTCTTACTCGACATGATCATGTTGCCTGCAGCCCTGATTCCACAATTTGCGGTATATCGCAGTGTGTCAACGGCACTGGCTCTGGGACAATATCTAATCATTCGTAATACCAAAGCCAGTCACTTTTCCTACCTGCATGGCTACTTTGCTTCGTTGCAAGTGGGGGCGGTAATCGCAATGATGACAGTGGCGCTCGGTGGGTTCAATCATGGGTATTACGCTGGCCTTATGCTTGTTATTATCGGTGTTAGCCTGCTTCTACCCTGGCGTGGCAAACACACGGCTATCAATGCCGCCGTGATTGTAGCCATGTATCTAGGCTTTAACTTCCGTTGGAGCCAATCGTTCGACCCTGCATTACTAGCCAATAATCTATTTTTTCTGGTTAGTGCAGGAATCATTGCCGTGGCTATTAACGAACTGCGCTACCGCCTGATCGCCAATGAATTCTCTCTTCTCGTTAAGCTAAAGCAGGCCCGGGATTCGCTGTGGGGGGAAATGGAACTGGCAAAGGACATCCAGATGTCTCTGCTACCCAAACAACTGTGTATTCCCGGCTATGACATCGCGGCCAGTATGGCACCAGCGCTGGAAGTGGGCGGCGACTACTACGAGGTGGTGGAAACATCCTCCGGTGCACGCTATGTCGCCATTGGCGATGTCGCCGGACACGGACTCAGTGCCGGCCTTATCATGATGATGGTTCAGACCAGTTTGCAGACTGTGCTGAAAACAGATCCGGACTGCAGCCCAGAACATGCCCTGGAAACTATCAACGGCGCCCTTCGGGAGAACGTCTCTCGCATGGATTCCGACCATTATATGACTATGTCAATTCTGAAACTGGGCGCAGATACTATCGATGTGGCGGGCCACCATCAGGACATCATAGTTTACCGCGCGGCCACTCGTAGCGTTGAAGTGATACCCACCTCAGGTACCTGGCTGGGCATAATTGACAGTTTAAAGGGACTGCAAACGCCACTGCGGATCAGCATCAACAAAGACGATATAATTTTGCTGTTTACCGATGGCCTGACCGAGGCTACTAACACACAGGGAGAGATGTTCGGACAGGATCAGCTAGAGCATCTTTTCGCTCGATATGTCACTCATGGGCCAACTTTATTGGCCGAACGTATTCAAACTCACGTTCACGCATATCAGAACGACCAAAACGACGATATGACTCTCCTGATCTTATGCAAGACTGATGAAGATTCCAGCCTAACGGAAAATAGTAACCAGGTTTTTGAGTCGGATTACCAACTGGAGAAAGCCTGATGCCGCAACGCAAACACAAACGCACCAAATTCATCTATCGCCTGAGAGCGCATGTGTCCGGAAAGAACAAAACGTTTATTGGTCAACTGGTAAATGTAAACCCGGAAGGCATGATGCTTATCGTTCATGAACCCCAGCCCCTGAATACCCTTTTGCACTTGCAGGTAGAGTTGCCTCAGAACGTCATGGGAGAGGGCAGCGTGAATTTTGAGGCTGTCGTTCGCTGGTGTGAGCCCGGCCAGACGAAAGGCGATTACGGTATCGGCGTTTACTTAGAACACGTTCCGGAGACGTCACGGGTATTGATAGAGAAACTCATGACTCGGTTTCAAGAGATGAATTCGGAAGACGAACCCGACCCCAATGTGAGGAACCGACCTACTGATCCGTTGTTTTTCGATAGGAAGTGAACAGTAATTTTCAACCCTGCGTCGTGTCCTAATCAGTTCATTCTTCAATTTCCCGATTCGCCGGTTTCATGGAAGTGATCGATGCCTATATTGGCGGCGAGCGGATATCGATGTGCTGACCATTGAAACCCCGGGCTACCCAAAAGCATCTCGGCGGACCCTATTTCCAGGCTACCCTGCCTAAGTAACCCGGTAGGTCACTACCCCGCTTAAACGTCGAACGCCTCGCGGGTCAGGTTACGGTGGCCGGTTGCGGTCACCAGCACATTGTCTTCAATCCGAATGCCGCCGTAAGGTTTCAGCTGTTCGATCAGATCCAAATCCAGCCCATGCAGTGGCTCGGCTTCGATCAGTTTGTTCAGCAACATCGGAATAAAATACAAACCAGGCTCAATGGTAATCACCATGCCTTCTTCCAGAGTGCGGGTTAACCGCAGGAAAGGGTTATCCGGGTCGCTACGTACTTCACCTTCGGGGCTTTGCTGATGCCCGGCCACGTCGTGAACGTGCAGCCCCAGTAAATGACCCAATCCATGCGGGTAGAACGCCTGGGGAATTTTCTTGCTCAGTTGTTCTTCGACGCCGAGACTGCAAATCTTGTGGTCAAGCAATAGCTGCGCAACACCGGCCTGGGTTTTGCGATGCAGGTCGGTCATTTTCACGCCGGGTTTGATGGCGGCGTTGATGTCCTGTTGCAGTGCGTCGACACCTGCCAGCAGGTCGGCGAAACGACCGGTATCTGTGGTGTGCGTACGGGTAATATCACTGGCATAACCATTCACCTTGGCACCGGCATCGATCAATAGCGTTCGGTGCTGCGACGGCGTCTCAAAGGAGCGCCGTTCATAATGTAAAGTTGCTGCCGATTCATTCAGCGCGATAATGCCGCTGTAGGGTTCTGTACTCTCAAGCTGACCACTAGCTGCCAAATAATCCCGATACACACCGGCTTCAGACTGACCTCCCAAAAACGCATCACGTGCCGCCCGGTGCCCGCGTACAGCGCACACATTCGCCTCAGCCAGGCAATCGACTTCAAACTCGGTTTTATAGGCCCGGTCATACGCCAATATGGATTTCAGAGCGGTTGGGTTTAGCTCGACTGACTTAGCGTGCTGTTCAAGAGCCGGATGCTCCGGACCAATCCAGGCAGTGCGCCCGGTCAGTGCTGGCAGCCAATCGTCCAGGCTTTCAGCCGGTTGCAGATGCCACATGCCGGTCCAGTCGCCACTCGGCTCGGTCGGCGAGATATGCCAGAAATCCTGACGGGCGGGCCACAGCAGGCGCGGCTTCTCGCCGGGCTTGAAGATGATGAAGGTGTCCGGCAAGACATCGTACGGTAGCCATTGCTGAGCATAGGCACGGGGCGTGTAGGGGTAGGCCCGGTCGTCTTCGGCGACAATAACCAGGCTGCCTGCACTGATCACCACCTGGTCGAAACCAGTTTGCGACAGGGCGCGTTCAAAACGTTCCATCAGAGTGGCCAGATGGCGGCTGTAGCGTTGTGTGTTCATGGTATCTCCCGAGGCTCGCTGGCCATTGAGCTGGAGTAAGGCACTTTTCTGCCAGTTATCTTCCGGAGCTCGGGTTTTGCCCCGGGCTTTTCAGGTATGGTACACAGATCATGTGCGTCGTACACCGAAACAGGCAGCAGCGTTCCAGCGACCTGCCCGTTTTATGCGATATAGTGCGGGCCCGCTAACCCAAACCGGCCAGGATTGTTGTATGCCCGTAAACCCCGCCTTTCTTATTCTGATCCTGACGTTATTGCTGGGTTTGCAACCGTTTACCACTGATTTATATCTGCCAGCGCTGCCGTTTATTACGGCATCATTTGAGACCACTGTTGCCCACTCCCAGCTCACTTTATCAGCCATGCTACTGGCCTTTGGTGCATCACAACTGATTTGGGGACCGGTTTCTGACCGCTATGGCCGACGGCCAGTATTGCTGGTTGGGCTGGCACTGTACGCGCTGTCGGCTGTGGGGGCCGCCTTCGCCCCGGCGATGTCCTGGTTAATCGGCTGGCGTATCGTGCAGGGCATTGCCATGGGGGCAGCCGTGATGTGCGCCAGGGCGCTGGTACGTGACCTGTTTGATGATCCGGTTCAGGCGGCTCGCATGCTCAGTCGGGGTCTGTCGGGCCTAGGCATTCTGGCCTGCATTTCAGCGCCGCTGGGTGCCTTGCTGACGGCGTTTTACGGCTGGCAGTTCACCTTTGTGTTTCTGGCGCTGTTCAGTTTTGCCGTCTTGTCGCTGATTGCCCTGCGACTGGATGAAACGCTTCGTGAACCCCGCACACAGTCACTGCGGCCCAGCCGTCTGCTGCGTACCTGGCGCGGGATTCTGACGCATCACACCTTCTGGTCGTATGCGCTATTACAGGCAGCTACCTATGGAGGTCTCTTTGTGTTTCTCGCCTCCTCTTCGTTTGTGTTTATCGAATACTTGGGTCTGTCGGCGACCCACTACGGCATTATTATGTTCTTTATGTCGGTGTCTTACATTGCTGGCACGCTGCTGTGCCGCCGCCTTCTGTTGCGTATCAGCATTCAGCGCACAGTCGTGGTGGGAGGTGCCTGTGCACTGATTGGCAGCTCGATGATGATACTGTTAGTTGTGCTAGGTTATGAGTCGCTCTGGGCGTTGTTGCTGCCTTTTTATCTGTTCATGGTGGGTCATGGCATCAATCAGCCCTGCGCTCAGAGTGGTGTTATGGGCCCCTTTCCACATGCAGCGGGAGCGGCCTCGGCACTGAGCAGTCTGGTTATGGTTATCGTCTCGTTTCTGGTCGGATTGTGGCTGGGCCAGGCCATGGACGGATCACCGCTGCCGATGGCATTGGGAATCTGGTTTTGTGGCGTTGCCGTGGCCGTCTTTGGCTGGGGCTTCGCCGCGCGGATTCGCCGAACAGCGATCGTGTAACCAGAAGGCCTCTACGTCTTACGCAAGAATCACACAAGGATCAAATCTGCGGGATTTCTTCCTCGCCAAATTCCAGATACCGGCTTGCCCAGGCCGCCAGGGTCGCCGCTACATAGTCGGAATCGGCCCGCTTTGACAGTAGATGGTCGGCGTTATCGAGTGACACGAAACTCTTTGGATGCATGGCCGCCTGATAAAGCTCGGCGGCTTCGCTGACGGGTACTACCGCATCGACCGGCGAATGAAAGATCAGCAGCGGTTTACGCAGGCTAGCCACGAGATTGCGCGACGACCAGTCTTCAAGGTCTGCCAGCAATTGCGCCCGAATGTTGAAGTGCCGCCCGCCAATATCAACTTCAGCCTGGCCATATAGAGTGATATCGCAGTGCTGATCTGCAAAGAGATGCTGTACATGCGCCGGGGTTGAGGGGGCGGCAATGGTGACCACTGCCTCTATAGACTCCAGCCGGGAGGCCGCCACCAACGCGGCTGCACCGCCCAGGCTGTGGCCAATCAGCAGTTTCGGCGCCTGGTATTGTTTACCCAGAAAGTCGGCAGCATCGATCAGATCTTCGACGTTGGAGGTGAAATTGGTATTGCCGAAGTCACCGTCACTGCCGCCCAAACCCGTGAAATCGAAGCGAAAGACCGCAATGCCCTGTCCGGCCAGTTCACTGGCTATTCGGGTAGCGGCCACGACATCCTTGCCACAGGTGAAGCAGTGCGCAAACAGCGCCATTACCCGAATTGGCCCTGAATCCGGCTGTTCCAGAGAGCCCGTCAGGGTGTGCCCATCCCGGTTAGTGAACTCTACTTTGCTGCGCGACATGGTCACTCCCGTATTGAAGATTGGAAAATGAAAACACCCTACCACATTCGCCGCCGACTGCGGCCATTCGCGCCCACCCGGTTAAAATTTGTTACGCTGACAGTTCAAGCGGAAAACGAAAAACAGAGGACCATGAATGAGCAATAATCTGATGAACCTGGGTTTGATCACACTGGCAGCGGTGGGGTTGCTGATTGTTCTGGCGCTGGCGGCAGGCCTGGTGACCGTCGCCATTCTTTACCTGATCGACCGTAACCAGAGCAAGCACAGCATTCGCCGCAATTATCCGGTCATTGGTCGGTTTCGTTATTTCTTTGAGTACATGGGTGAGTTCTTCCGACAGTATTTTTTCGCTATGGATCGCGAAGAATTGCCGTTTAATCGGGCTGAGCGCAGTTGGGTTTATCGAGCCGCCAAAGACCTTGACAATACCACTGCCTTCGGCTCCACCCGCTCACTGGATCCGACCGGTACAGTGATGTTCATGAACTCGGCCTTTCCCACCCTGAGCGATACGGCGACCCACTGGCAACCCAAACGCCTTGGGCCGCATTGCCGCCACCCCTATGAACCCCAATCCTTCTTCAATATTTCAGGCATGAGCTTTGGCGCCTTGTCAAAACCCGCCGTTCAAGCATTGTCCAAAGGTGCAAAAACGGCCGGGTGCTGGATGAACACTGGCGAGGGGGGCTTGTCGCCGTTTCACCTTGAAGGTGGCTGCGACCTGGTGTTTCAGCTGGGAACCGCGAAATACGGAGCCCGGGATCTGGCTGGCGAACTCAGTGACGACAAGCTGCAAGCCCTGGCCGCTCACGATCAGATTCGGATGTTTGAAATCAAACTGAGCCAGGGAGCCAAGCCTGGCAAGGGTGGCATTCTGCCTGGCGATAAAGTCACCGAGCAAATAGCCAGAATTCGGGGCATACCCGTGGGTCATGATTCAATCAGTCCGAACCGGCATTTGGACATTACCTCCAATGACGATTTGCTGGCGATGATTCACCGGATTCGTGAAGTCACCGGCAAGCCCGTCGGCTTCAAATGTGTGCTGGGAGATACCGACTGGCTGGTGGACCTGTTTGAACTGATCCGACAGCGTGGCGCTGAATGCGCACCGGACTTTATCACCCTCGACAGTGCCGACGGCGGTACCGGTGCCGCGCCGCAGCCCCTGATGGATTACGTGGGGTTGCCGATCAAGGAGAGCCTGCCGTGGCTGGTTGACCAGCTCATCGCCAGTGGCCTGCGCGATCGCATCCGGATCGTCGCTTCAGGCAAACTGATGGTACCGAGTAAAGTAGCCTGGGCGCTGGCAACCGGGGCGGACTACGTTGTGTCGGCACGGGGGTTCATGTTCTCGCTGGGCTGCATTCAGGCGTTGCAATGCAACAGAAACACCTGCCCAACGGGAGTAACGACTCACGACCCCCAATTGCAGCGCGGCCTGGTCCCGGCGGATAAAGCAGCTCGAGTCGCGCATTATCACCATCAAATGGTCTATTTTTTGGAGATGATCGCCCATTCCTGTGGCGTTCCCGGCCCTTCAGATTTGGAACGCAAACACGTGCGCATGGTTACCGACAGTGGTTTGTCGGCGCCACTGGACCATTTTTACCAGAACCGAATACCCCTCCATACAGTCAGGTAACCGCCAGAGAAGCAATAGCACCGGCACCGAACAACAGTTCGGACAGACACCCTGTCAAGTTATCAGGCGATGGAGAAAGTGGGTGTGGATCTGTCCAGCCTGATACTGAGGGAAAAACTGGAAATGATGTTCTGTGAAGACTCACTCACCGGCTTAAAGAACCGGCGCTACTTCAACGAACTGTTTGCCCATGAGCCAGCCATTGCCCTGCGCCTCGTGGCCGATACAATGCGGTCACGCTTTCCCGAAACCGTTTTCTCAATGATTATGCACGCAGCCAGGCCGACCCTCGTTTACTGTTGATATGAAGGGGAGTCACCCTCTCATATAGGGTGAGTCAGCGCTGCACTGGCCGGGCGCGCTGCACGTAAAGTGACCTCGCTTTTTAAGTCAGGGAGTCTCGTTTTCACTACCGGAACGAAGCCGAAAGGTCCCTTCGCCAAACGCAATCAGGGTGCCTTCATCATCGAACACCTCGCCGCTCGACATAAAGGTTTTGCGACCGCCGCCGCGCAGGCGGCCAATCACGGTCAGCGTTCCTTCGCGTGCCGGGCTGACGAAGGTCGTTGTCATCGACAGGGTAACGGCTTTGCGCACTTCGCTGGGGTCGGGGCTGTATAGCCCGGCAAAGCTCATCGCCGTGTCCAGCAACGAGGCCAGGACCCCGCCGTGCACATAATCGCTGCGGTTCAGGTGATGCTCCGTCAGCGGCAACTCTATGGTGACCTGCTCCGGTTGTTGCTCCCTGACCACCCAACCCAGCAAGGCCTGGTAACCGGAATACGTTTGCTGTTGCTTCATGCATCACCCTCGTTATTGGCCAGATCCCGCAGCCGGCCTTTCAGAATTTTACCCGTCGCCGTCGCCGGTAGCTGCTCCATGATATGGATCTTGCCGGGGCGTTTGTAGGGCGCCAGCTTGTCATGTACAAATTCATGCAGAGTCTGCTCAGTCACCATTGCGCCCGGATCGCACTGAACATAGGCGATCACTTCTTCATTGCCCGCCACCTGGCGCCCGACCACCGCCGACATGATGACCGCTGGATGCCGGTTAAGCACGGCCTCTATGTCCGGTGGATAGATATTGAACCCGGATCGGATGATCAGTTCCTTGCTGCGACTGACAATGTACAGCTGGCCCTGTTCGTTTACCCGGGCAATGTCGCCGGTATTCAGCCAACCCTCTGACGTCAGGCAAGCGGCGGTAGCCTCTGGCTGACGATAATACCCGAGCATCACATTCGGGCCGCGCACCCAGAGTTCCCCCGGGGTGGTTTCCTGTGCAGCATCCTCTTGTCTGGCACTGTCAGCCATCGGTTGCAGCCGATATTCCAGCAGGGGCAACACCTTGCCAACGGTAGTGTCTGCTGGCTGTTCATCGATGCGGGTCTGGCTGATGGTCGGGCTGGCTTCGGTGAGGCCGTAACCATTGTGCAGCGTTAATTTGAACACAGCTTCAACGCGCTGCTTGGTTTCCAGATCAAGCGGCGAACCGCCAGCCGAGATATAGACCAGCGAATCTGTATTCAGTGGGCGCTGAGCGGTACGCAGATGCTCCAGTGTTTTGGCGTACATGGCTGGCACGCCCTGCAGTACGGTAACCGCTTCGTGCTCCAGCGCTTCAAGCAGGGCATCCGGGGTGAACCTCGGTACCGTGTACAAACAAGCGCCGTTGTAGAGTGAGCCCATACATACTGACGATAAACCAAACACATGCGACATCGGCAAAACGCCGTAGACGCGTTGGCCTTCGGTGAGGTGTCGCATGCCACCGGAGATGGAGGCGATGTAGAGAATACCGCGATGGCTGAGCATTACCCCCTTGGGTCGACCGGTGGTGCCCGACGTATAAATCAGAGCGGCCAGCTGACGATGCCCTTCGGCGTAAACGGGGTCGGGCTCTGCCTCATGCAGAGCGCTGATCATCAGTTCGCCAAGACTGTTGTGCGTGTAAGGTTCCGCATTATGACGCCTGGCGTGTTGTGCAGCTTCTGCGGAAACGCCCGATGTGTAGAAAACCCGCCGGGGTTCACAGTCGGCAGCAATGGCATCCACTTCGCGGGCCGATAAACGGGGGTTAACAATGGCCAGACTGGCATCCATTTCAGTAGTAGCGAGCAGCAAGACCACCAGCGCCCGGGAGTTCTCACTGACAGCCATGACACGATCACCCGGGCGAATGCCCTGCTCTGCCAACCAGCCGGTTGCCGCTGTGATCTGTGCCGACAGATCCCGATAGCTCCAACGTACTGCCCCGTCGATCAACGCTGGCTGGTCGGGAAAGCGCCGGGCATTGTCGTGAATTCGGGTACTGAGTCGATCCGGTAATTCCGCCACCAACTCACTGGCCCGGCGGCCGAAAATCAGTTCATCGGGTGCCTGGCGGGGTGTCGTCCAACCCATCAGTTGGCATCCCGCACCATGTTCCGGGCGATCACTAGTTGCTGTATCTGACTGGTGCCTTCGTAGATGCGAAACAGGCGGACGTCCCGGTAGAACCGTTCTACCGCGTATTCGGCCATATAGCCGGCACCACCGTGAATCTGCACGGCGCGATCAGCCACCCGGCCGACCATTTCCGAACAGAACAGCTTACTGCAGGAGGCCAGGGTGGACACATTTTCGCCGGCGTCTTTGCGTCTCGCGCCATCAAGCACCATGCACTGGGCCGCGTAGGTTTCGGTTTTGCAGTCGGCCAACATGGCCTGCACCAACTGCTGGTCTGAAAGTGGTACGCCAAACTGCTTTCGTTCCATGGCGTAACGCAGAGACTCCTCGATCAGCCGGGTCGCGACGCCGACGCAGACGGCCGATATGTGCAGTCGCCCCCGGTCGAGTACTTTCATGGCCGTTTTGAACCCCTGCCCCTCTTTCAGGCCAATAATATTGGCCGCCGGAACCCGGCAATCTTCAAAAATAATGTCGCAGGTATGGGAACCTTTTTGCCCCATTTTTTTATCGATCGCACCGCGCGACAGCCCCGGTGTATTGGCTTCAACAATAAAGGCCGATATACCACCGGCGCCCTTATTTGCAGGGTCGGTTCGGGCCATTACGGTGAACAGGTCGGCTTCCGGTCCGTTGGTGATGTACCGCTTGGTGCCGTTCAGCACATAGTGATCACCATCGAGTATGGCGGTGGTCTTCAAGCTGGCGGCGTCGGAGCCGGAGTCGGGCTCGGTCAGGCAGAAGGCACTGATGATCTCGCCAGTAGCCATGCGTGGCACATACTGTTCTTTCTGCTGGTCGGTACCGTCAATCAGAATACCCTGGGCGCCAATGCCATTGTTAGTGCCGAAAATGGAGCGGAACGCGGGGGAGGTCTGGCCGATTTCCATGGCGATCAGCACTTCTTCTTCCATGGTCATGCCCAGACCACCATAGGCCTCGGGAATCGCCAGGCCAAACAGTCCAATGTCTTTCATTTCCTGCAGAATATCGGCGGGCACCTGATCTGTCTCGGCCAATACCGTTTCATTGGGTATCAGACGCTCGCGCACAAACTTTTTCAGTGTGCCCAGTATCTGGTCCAGTGTTTCCTGATCTCTGATCATGATCGCTATGCTCCGCCGACTTGGTTTTTGTTATTCCGCCATGCGGTATCTTCTTCCGCATATATTGCGTCGAACTTTTACATAGCCTAGGATGGCAGTCAATCATTAGACTCCAGTTTTTCTCAACGGCACCAAAACCCGTTCTGACCAGCGAATAAAAACAATGAATAGAGGAAACACCTGTATGTCGAGCCAAAGCCCCACCTCTGCCCAGGCGCCCCTTTCGTTCAAGCGTATGGGCATTGTCGGAACCGGCGCCATGGGTCGGGGCATCGCGCAGATCGCCGCCGAAGCCGGGCTTGAAGTGAAGCTTTATGACCAGAACCCCGACGCAACAGAGGCCGCCATCGACTTTGTTGCCGGGCTCTGGGAGAAGAAAGTCAGTAAAAACAAACTAACGGAAAACGACCAGACCAGATTACTGGCCAGTCTGATCCCCGGCTCCGACCTGGCTGATCTGGCTGATTGCGACGTCATCGTCGAAGCCATTGTCGAAAAAGTTGAGGTAAAACAACGTCTGTTTGTAGAGCTTGAAAACCTGATTTCTGAGAACGCCATACTGGCGACGAACACGTCTTCGCTGTCGGTAACAGACATTGCGTCGGGCTGCGCCCGGCCGGAACAGATTATCGGTTTCCACTTTTTCAACCCAGTGCCGCTGATGAAAATTGTGGAGGTTATACCTGGCGTAAAAACAGCACCAGCGGTGGTCGAGCGCATGACTCAGCTGGGGCAACAGCTTGGTCACTTCACAGCCCTGACAACAGATACACCGGGGTTTCTGGTGAACCATGCCGGCCGGGCCTTTGGCACCGAGGCATTGCGTATTCTGACCGAGGGCACTGCCAGCTGTGCCGATATCGATCGGATCATGACCGACCAGGGCGGGTTCAAAATGGGCCCCTTTACCCTGATGGATCTGACCGGCCTTGATGTCTCCAGCGCTGTGATGGAATCCATCTATCACCAGTACTATCAGGAGCCACGCTACCGTCCTGCTCAGTTGATCCAGACACGGGTCAGCGCCGGGCTGCTTGGTCGCAAGACCAAAGCGGGCTTTTATGAATACCGGGATGGCCAGCAAATCATGCCGGAAGAGCAACCGGTTGAGCGCACAGCGCCCTGCCCGGTCTGGATCAGCCCGGAAGATGAAGCCAGCCATGCGGTGCTGACCGAACTGGTTGAATCGGCCAACTGGCCACTGGCAAGCTCAGCCGATGAACCGAATGCCCTGTGCCTGGTCACCCCCTGGGGCGAAGACATCGCCGGGTGCGCATTGCGCCAGGGCCTGCCACCGGCTCGCACGCTGGGTATCGACATGCTCGCGGGCCTTGAAAAACGCCGCAGCATAATGACCAGCCCGGCCACTGAAACTGACTTTATTAAGGCCGCCCTGACTCTGTTCAGTGAGGATGGCACGGCCGTGACGCGCCTGAAAGACAGCCAGGGCTTTGTGTTGCAACGCATCATCGCCTGTATCGTCAATATCGGCTGTGATATCGCCCAACAGGGCATCGCCAAACCTGACACCATTAACCGTGCCGTAGAGCTGGGTCTGGGCTATCCAAAAGGCCCGCTGGCCCTGGGCGATCACTATGGGCCAGCCAGAATTCTGGAGATCCTGAACAACCTGCAGAGCACCAGCGGAGACCCGCGCTACCGCCCCAGCCCCTGGCTGCGTCGCCGGGCGTTACTGGGTTTGCCCCTCACCGCCGAAGAACTCTGATTGCCAACCCGACCGAGGTACTCCATGCAAGACGCCTATATTTACGACGGAATCCGCACGCCCTTTGGTCGCTTTGGTGGCCAACTGGCCGGGGTGCGACCGGATGATCTGCTTAGCCTGGCGATCCGCACCCTGGTGGAACGCAACCCGTTCACGCCAGAGCATTTTGAAGATGTGGTGGCCGGCTGCACCAATCAGGCCGGTGAAGACTCACGCAACGTAGCCCGCCATGCTGGGCTGCTATCGGGCCTGCCGGTATCGGTCGCCGGGCAAACCGTGAACCGGCTCTGCGGCAGCGGCCTCGCGGCGGTAATGGATGTATCCCGTGCTATTCGCTGCGAGGAAGGCGGCCTGTACATCGCCGGTGGCGTCGAAAGCATGAGCCGCGCACCCTATGTACTGGCCAAGGCCGAAAGCCCTTACGCGCGTAACCAGGCGATGTTTGACACCGTCATTGGTGCTCGTTTCGCCAACCCGCGCATCCAGGAACAGTTTGGCAGCCACAGCATGCCGGAAACGGCAGATAACATTGCCGCTGACATGAATCTGCCCCGCGACCAGGCAGATGCCTTTGCCGCACGCTCTCAGGGGCTCTACCAGCAGGCACTGGATAGAGGGTTCTATACCGGTGAAATGCTTGAAGTCGAGGTACCCCAGGGCCGCAAACAGCCCCCGCTCAAGGTCACGGCAGACGAACATCCACGTCCGGAAAGCACCGCTGAAAAACTGGCAAAACTGCCGCCGTTGTTCAACGATGGCGTCGTTACCGCTGGCAATGCATCCGGCATCAACGACGGTGCGGCGGCACTGATTCTTGGCAGCGAGAAAGCTGGTCAGGACGCCGGTATCAAACCCCGGGGGCGAATCGTCAGTTGTGCAGTCGCCGGTGTTGAACCGAGAGTCATGGGTTTAGGCCCGGTACCCGCTTCACGCAAGGCCCTGGCGCTGGCCGGTCTGTCACTGAAGGATATCGACGTCATCGAAATCAACGAAGCCTTCGCGGTTCAAGTTATGGGCTGCGCACAGCAATTGGGCCTGGCCTTTGACGATGCACGTCTGAATGCCAACGGCGGTGCTATTGCCATTGGCCACCCGCTCGGGGCTTCCGGTGCACGGCTTGCGTTAACGGCCTTGCGCCAATTGGAAGCACAGCAAACACGATACGCACTGGTAACGATGTGCATAGGTGTCGGCCAGGGCATAGCGGTCATCATCGAACGCTGCCGCTAATGTCTCCGAAACGTTGTTTGGGGAGGCAATGGACCGCAACGGTCACCGGGCGCACCCCTGTGGGGTCGGCGTAGATCCATCCATGGAGCCTAGGCCGCAGCATCCATGCTGCGGACTACCCCACAGGGGTGCGCCCGGTAACCGTCGCTCGTCAATTCAGCGAACTCCAAAACTTAAATTTAAAACTATAGAGTGATGCCTTCACATGCATGACGATCAACCCGAAGAAAAAGATCGCAATTTTGTCACTGCCCTGGCCCGCGGGCTTGAATTACTGCGTGCCTTTGAAGCGGGTGAAACCTATCTGGGTAACGGTGAGCTTTCCAAACGCACCGGCATCCCCAAACCCAGTGTGTCTCGCCTCACTTACACACTCACCCAACTGGGTTATCTGAAATTCAATAGTCATCTTGAAAAATACCAGCTCGGCCCGGGTGTACTGGCGCTGGGGTATCGGTTTTTTGCCAGTCATGGCATTCGTCAGCTGGCTCGGCCCTATATGCAGGAGCTGGCCAACTCGACGGACTGTGCCATTGCGTTAGGCGACGTCGACCGCAATGCCATTACCTACGTGGAAGTGTGCCAGGGAACAGGCCCGCTGGTGATGCGCCTGGAGGCTGGTTCGCGCTTGCCTGTGGTGAGCACGGCCATTGGCCGGGCCTGGTTGTGTGGCATCAGTGAGCAAAAGCGCGCGGCTTTTCTGGAGCAGCTTAAAACGGCTGATCCGAAACAATGGCAAGCTGCTCAAGGTGTCATTAAAAAAAGCCTGGGTGATTATCAGCGTTACGGCTTTGTGTTTTCCGAAGGCGACTGGGAACGCGAAATCAGCGCCGTCGCGGTGCCGTTAATTCTGGAAGGTGGCTCTGAGGTCATGGCCATAAATTGCGGAGGTGCGTCATTGCGACTGACGCATAAAATTCTGGTGGAAAAACTGGGGCCGCGATTGAAGCGACTGGCCACCACCATTCAGGATGAATTGAAACACGGTTAGTCGAACAGGGAGCCTCCAAGTGGGAGGCTACCTGTTCGGTGCTATTGAATGGCCAACTGTCTGCCATGGCACCAACGCGCCAAGCCAAGCGCAGGCAGTAGAAAAATGGCTGATATCATTAACAGTTGCAGATGCGTCAGCGGAATCAATTCACCGCCACCGGGTAAGGCCAGTGCAAGCCCCGCTAGTAGGATCAGCCCTCTGATAACCGTCTCCTGAACAAATCCGTATCCCAGTCGACCAATCCCGATCATGTAGCCCTGCATCGCTGATGCAAAGAAAATGATTCCCACCACTGCCTGCACAAAGACGATGGCTATTTCCAGCGGCCCTCCTTGCATGATAAGCGCCGGGTTCAATACAAAGAGAAAGGGAATGAAGTAAATAACACTGCCCAGCTTCATCGCCTGCAGTCCGGTTTCCATGGGTCGAGCACCGGCGATCGTTGCGGCTGCAAAGGCACCCAGTGCGACCGGTGGTGTGATAAAGCTCAGCATGCCCCAATAGAGGATGAACAGGTGCACCGCCATGGGGTCCAGGCCAGCGCCACGCGTCAGTGCCGGGGCCAGCGCTACCGCCAGAAATATATAGGCGGCGGTAACCGTCATGCCGATGCCCAGCACGAAACTGGTCAACGCCCCCATTAACAACAGCAACAACACACTGCCGCCGGCTAGAAAGATAAAGTCATTTGCGATGGTGCCGGACAAACCGGTGATTGAAAGTGCACCGACCAGTAAGCCGACGCCAACCAGAATAGCCGTCAGTTCAGCAAACAACTTGGCCGAATCCGTCAGCGCCATATAGGCCTGTTTCCACCCCCAGCGATGCTTTTTCGAAAACTGGTTCAGCACCAGTAGCAAGGCTGTCGCATAGAAAGGTGCTACGGCTTCGCGTTGCATGACCAGCAGCATCCAGACCAGCAGGGCAAAAACAAAAATGAAATACCAGCCTTCTTTCAGGGTGGCCTTCAACGTCGGTAGCTCTTCTTTTGGCAGGCCTTCAAGGCCATTTCGAGCTGAATAGGCATCGATCTGAATGAAGAGCCCCAAAAAATACAGTGCAGAGGGAATGATGGCAGCCACCACCACCGCCGAATAGGGCACGTTCAAAAACATCGCCATCACAAAGGCCGTTGCGCCCATCACCGGTGGCATCAGCACGCCGCCGGTAGACGCACAGGCCTCGACACCCCCGGCGAAGGAACGTTTTATGCCGATGCGCCGCATCGCCGGTATGGTCATAACGCCGGTGGTCAACACGTTGCTGATCACACTGCCACTCATTGAGCCCATCAGGCCACTGGAAAAAATGGACACTTTGGCAGGGCCCCCGCGAACGTGACCCAGCAAGGAAAAGGCGAGGTTAATAAAGAACTCTCCACCACCGGTTTTCTGCAGCACCACGCCAAACACCAGGAACCCGATCACCAGACCGGCGAAGGCCTGGAGCGGAATCCCCATGACACTCTCGGTGCTCATGGTGTGATACATGGCCGTGTGCTCAAGCGAACTGGAGAAGGCCTGAATGGGCCCGGGCATGATGTCCGCAACCAGTGGGTAAAGTGAAAAGGTCGCAGCAATCATTGCGATCGGCCAGCCGCCCGCGCGGCGAGCCGCTTCAAGAATCAGCACCCAGAACAGATAGCTGAAATAGATAGCCAGATCAGGTGCCGCAAACGCCCAGCCTCGCTCCAGAATAGGCTCGGCATGGATCACAAAGTAGGCGACGGTAATCAGCGTTAAACCACTCAACCCGTAGTCATACCAGGGAACCGGTTTTGATGACAGCGATGCTGAGGCCGGCCAGAGCAAAAACACCAGGGGCAGCAGCAGTGCCACTACCGAGTAATAAAACTGGGTTTCCAGGCTGGAGACAAACAGGAACCAGCCAAAGTTAAACAGGTAGTCGAGCGTCATCAGCAACAATAAGCTGGTAACGGCGGCTGGCAACCAGACCAGGGGCCGGGGCAGTTGTCGAATACGAGTTGTCTTTTCCGGGTCTGGTTTTTCCGGATCTGGCTCGACAGTGTTGGCCGGATCAGCCTGTGCATTGGTTATCATAACAGTTACCAGTAAAATAGAGAGTGCGAGCCAGCAATACATCAAGCGAGTCCTGAACAGGCCACTGTGTGTGCACTATTCAGGCACTCGCTTGCTGGTCGTCAGGCCTTGCTGTTATTCGAATACCAGGTCCATATCCGCTGCGTTCAACGCTTCGGCCCGTGCCTGCATCCAGGCCTGGGTAAAGGCATCGTTATCGCTCGGGGCATTGTCGATAAAATCGTCCCAGGCATTCAGAATCAGGTTTTGCCGACGCACCAGATAATCCTGATGGGCTTGCAGGTCGTCGTTCCAGACACCCTCTTCTTTGTAGTAACGAACCACACCTTCATGGAAAGGAATCACCCACTTCAAATTCTGGTTCTCCAGTGCATAACCATTGGCGCCCGGTGCCGAATCTTTGTAGGCATCATACTTCTCCTGCATCGCTTTGATTAGGCTGTAAGCCACATCATCATTCAGCGTCTCATTGCCAATGATGATCGGGTACGGATAGCTGGCACTCGGAACCGGGTTATCTGCGCTGATGCCACCGGCACCCGCTGTCACCTGATGAGGCTGAAAGTAAGGTGCAACCCTGCTCATCCGTTCCCAGCCTTCGGCGTCGTTCGGATCCAGCACCGGCCAGCTGATACCGCGAGGACTGCTTGCCAACTGCTGGGCAGGCGGAGTTACCGAGGTGGTGAAAGAGGCGTCAACATTACCCGCAATAATCCCGTCAAAGGAGCGTGCATAGCCTGGAAAGTCTACCCGTTCTACGTCGTCCCAGGTCAGTCCGCCAAACGCAAGGTAGGCTTCGGTGCCTTTGTTCAGAGCATCGTCACCGCGAATATACGCCACCCGCTTGCCTCTCAGGTCAGCCGGTGTTTCAACGCCAAGGTCACCCGCGACAGCAACGGACAAACCAAACGACGCCTTGGACGTGGTGATCAGACGAATTGGCTGGGGACCCCAGTCGCGATCGGCAAACATCAGCACCCCTTCGGCGCCGTAATAACTGGCAATACCACAGGCACACAGATCAACCCGACCGGTCTTCAGTGGTGTCATGCGCGAGACATCGTTATCGCCGGGGAGAATGCGAACGGCGGTTCCGTACTGGGACTGGAGCATGTTGCCAATCGCCACGACCTGGGCATAACCACTGGAATTGGTGCCATAGGCCGTCCAGGCCATGGTAGAGGGTAATTCAACTTCGGATGCCATGCTGGCAGACGCACCAAATAACAGTGGCAAGCTGGCAACAGCAAGGCGTATAGCGAAACGTCTCATAGTTCTCTCCTGGAGGTTTCTTGTTTTTGTTTTGCTGTGCGGAATTATCTTTCGCATGCAAGGTTATCCTAGACTCCGGTCATTCCCCCTGTCAATGCCTGGCCCACTTTGAGCTGGAATGAGCGTGTTCCGCTGTGCGGTCAGGATTTTTGTTGTTATTGACTATTGAAGCCTGGCTCACCACCCTAAGCTTTCGACATACTGCGCACAGTGCGCCATGAGGGTTCCAAATGGGTCAGACCGTTATCTTAAACCGCCAGGGCAACACCGCCCTGATCGAAATCGACAACCCGCCGGTCAACGCTCTGTCACAGTCGGTAAGGGCTGGCCTAATTGAGGCACTGGACCAGGCTGAGGCAGACCCGGCCATTGAGATGATTGCCTTGCTCGGTAAGGGCAAGGTGTTCATTGCCGGGGCAGACATCAAAGAGTTTGGCAAACCACCCCAGTCCCCTATTCTGCCGGATGTTATTTCACGTCTGGAAAACAGTCCCAAACCGGTGATCGCCATTCTGCATGGTGTGGCGCTGGGTGGCGGGTTGGAAGTGGCGTTGGGCTGTCATTACCGGGTGGCGTTTAACGACATCCGGCTGGGTCTGCCAGAGGTTAAACTCGGTTTATTACCGGGCGCCGGTGGCACTCAACGGCTACCGCGCCTTACCGGACTGGCGACAGCCGCCGAGTGGATTACCAAGGGTATTGCCGTCGATGCCGCCACCGCACTGGCCGAAGGCCTCATCGACGAAGTTACCGACGCCGAGTCTGGCGAAGCGGTGGCGACAGCGATCACACGGCGCTGGAAATCGGATGACCTCAGGCTGCGTAAAACCGGTGAACTGCCCAACCCCGCTTCCAATGCACCTGCGCTCGAAGCCATTCGTCAGCAATTGGAAAAACAGCACCCGAACCTGTACTCACCCTATCGCATACTGGAGGCGTTGCAAGCCAGTTGCACCCTACCTCTGGTCGAGGGTCTTCGCTTCGAACGGGACCTGTTTTTTCAGTGCATGGATTCGCCACAACGTGCCGGACTGATCCATCACTTCTTTGCCAGCAAAGCCATTGGCAAGGTGCCGGGTGGTGAAGCTGAGATAAAGCTGATCCGCCTGGTGCTGTCGGGTGAGCATTCAATTTTCAACGCTCTGGCCCATCACCCGTTAGCTCTAAGATCATCCTCATCGAACCCAGGCATCGAAGTGCATATCCGGAAAGCGGCTGATGCCAAAGAGCCAACGACAGTTGTGGTAAAGGTGGTGAATGCCAACACTGATCTTACAGACACAACAGAGGCTTTCACCCTGTTGAGCATTCCAGACTCGTCAATGCTTGAACTGATCGATCATCACCAACAGCCAGAGGTTCAACAGGCGCTGATGAACGTTCTGAAGACAGGGGGCTTCACCGTGATTCCCAGTAAAGAGCGAAGCCTTTACGATACGCTGTGCGCCAGCCAAGTGAACGCAGACAACCCCCGGAAAGCACTGGAAAATGCCGCCTTATCTGCGGCAGAAGCCGGGCTCTGTTATCGCCCGGCGGATATTGATGTTTTAGCCATTGAAACGCTGGCTTACCCACAGCATCTGGGCGGGCCACATTACCAGGCTACTTTGTCGAAATAGCCAGGTCACTCACGCGCCAAACGCCTCACGCGTCAGGTTGCGGTGACCGGTCGCGGTCACCAGCACGTTGTCTTCGATCCGGATGCCGCCATATAGTTTCAGTGTTTCGATCAGCTCCAAATTCAGTCCATGCTGCGGCTCGGCCTGGATCAGTTCGTTCAACAGGATTGGGATAAAATACAGCCCGGGTTCAATGGTAATCACCATGCCCTCTTCCAGGGTTCGGGTCAGTCGCAGGAAGGGGTTTGCCGGGTCGTTACCTTCCGAGGTGGTCGCTGACTATGCAGTAATTCGTGCCGCCCTTGATCATGTAACTCG
>NZ_JBBECH010000043.1:0-3778 GCF_040881935.1 Saccharospirillum sp.
CCTGACACTCAACTGGCAGCAAGATTCATAATTCCAGTTAAACCAATATCGCCAGGCTACCCGGTGACCGGCGCGGGTTCCTGCCGACAGGGCCAACTGTAAACCTCAAAACTCGAGTTAAAAGAGTGCCAAATCCAGAACGGCGCCGATAAACAGGGCCATGCCCGCCCAGTGGTTGTTGAGAAAGGCCTTGAAGCAGGGGTCTCGTTCGCGGTGGCGAATCAGCCATTGCTGGTAGAGGAAGCAGCCGGTGGCGACCGCCAGGCCCAGCCACCAGAATAGCTTGAGTTCGGCTTGAATGCCGAGCATGAACCAGGCGAGCCAGGTGAGCAGTTGCAGCAGGCCGACCATGAGTTTGTCGGCATCGCCAAAGAGGATGGCGGTGGATTTAATGCCGATTTTCAGGTCGTCGTCGCGGTCGACCATGGCGTAGAGGGTATCGTAATGCACTGTCCAGAGGATGTTGGCGGTGTACAGCAGCCAGGTAATCTCGGTCAGGGGCGCGCCGACGGCGGTGTAGGCCATGGGGATCGCCCAGGAAAACGCGGCGCCCAGAAAGACCTGGGGCAGGTAGGTGTAGCGCTTCATGAATGGGTAGAGTGCCGCCAAAAACAGGCCGACAAACGACATGTAAACGGTGGTGGTGTTGGTGAACAGCACCAGGCCAAAGGCCGCCAGTGCCAACCCTGCGGCGAGCAGCAGCGCTTCGCGCTCAGTCACCAGACCCTTTGCCAGGGGGCGTTGATTGGTGCGCTTTACGTGGCCATCGAGATGGCGGTCGGCGTAGTCGTTGATCACGCAGCCGGCGCTGCGCATCAGCGTTGTGCCCAGCACAAAAATCACCACCAGATGCAACGGCGGCCAGCCCTCTGCCGCGAGCCACAGGGCCGTTAGCGTGGGCCACAGTAACAGGTAGATGCCGATGGGCCGGTCGAGTCGGGTCAGTTTAAGGTAGTGTGGAAAGACGTTGGTGTTCATGGTTGAGCAAGGTTTCCATAAAGAATTCAGCGACCAGCAAGACAGCGCGTCAGGTTGCCCGGCAAAGGCGGCCAGCGGCGTGGTCAGGTGCAGGTTGCCTTCGGCCAGTACCTGAACTGAGAAAGCGTCAGACCGCTGGCGCAAGGCCCGGGTCAGGCTGCCGGGAAGTTCCAGCCAGTATCGCCAGGGCGCAGGCAACTGGTCTGCCATCTCACCCAGGTCGTACCAATTGTGCTGGCGCATATCGAGCGCTTGGCTGGCCACCTTCAAAGCGGTTCCATCGGCGTTAACAGGCGCCAGTGTAAAGCGCCATCAGCCTGAATGCCAGATGACTGAGACATAGGTGTGTGCTGCGCTTTCCTTGCAATTATTCAGCACTGACAGTAGCTTCAGCCACCCGGGTCGTGAACGAGGCTTGTACGGAGCGGCGATGCCGCTACCGTCGCCACCGGACCGTATTTAAAGAGGATCGACATGAGAAAATGGCAATGCATTGTTTGTGGTTTTATCTATGACGAGGCCGAAGGTATCCCGGATGAGGGCATAGCGCCCGGTACCGCCTGGGAAGACGTGCCCGGCACTTGGGAATGCCCGGATTGCGGCGCCTCCAAGGATGATTTTGAGATGATTGTGCTTTGAGGGCGTCGTCCGGTCTGACTCCGCCACTGATCGTTGTTGGCTCTGGTCTGGCGGCCTATACCCTGGTGCGGGAATGGCGCAAGGCCGACACCGAGACGCCGCTGGTGCTGATCACCGCCGATGATGGTGCCGGGTATTCCAAGCCGATGCTGTCCAATGCGCACAGCAAGGGCCAGTCAGCCGATGATCTGATTCAGATGTCGGCCACCGAGGTCGCCGAGCGTTATCAGGCCGAGGTGCTGACCCGAACCGAAGTGCTACACATCGACCCGACCACCCGCACGCTCCATCTCGACAGTGGTGAAGCGCTGGTCTGGGGGCAGCTGGTGCTGGCCGTGGGTGCCGAACCGATTCGGGCTCCGCTGGAAGGTAATGCGCTGAACCGGGTGTTCAGCGTGAACGACCGCCTCGACTTTGCCCGCCTGCAAGCGGAGCTCGAAGGCGCCAGGCAAGTGACCATCATGGGTGGCGGCCTTATCGGCAGCGAGTTCGCCAATGATCTGATCAGCGCGGGGTTCGAGGTGGATCTGGTCGCGCCCAGTGAGACTTTGTTAACTGGCCTGGTCCCGGCTGAGGTGGGCGACGCGCTGCGACAAGCGCTCGCCGACGCCGGGGTCCGTTTTCACCTGGGGCCTCTGGTTAGCCGGGTCGACCGCACCGAAGCGGGTAAATTCCAGGTCAGCCTGACCAATGGTCAAAAAATCCCAACCGACCTGGTTCTGTCGGCGGTTGGCCTGTCGCCGCGCTTGGATCTGGCGCGCAAGGCCGGGTTGAAGGTAAACCGGGGGATTATGGTTAATAAGTACTTGCAAACCAGCGACCCCAGTATTTATGCGCTAGGTGATTGCGCCGAAGTGGAAGGGCTGGTGCTGATGTATGTGATGCCGCTGATGAACGCAGCCCGGGCGCTGGCCAAAACGCTGACCGGTGAAAAGACGGCCGTACAGTGGCCGGCGATGCCGGTTACGGTAAAAACACCACTCTGTCCTGTGATCGCGTACCCATCCAGAGGCACTGGGGCATGGCAAATTGACGGCAGTGGCGCTAATCTAGCGGCTGTGTGCCGTCAGGGTGAGTCGATTGTGGGCTTTGCTTTGTCCGGTGAGCGCATTAAAGAGCGCAATATCTGGTTAAAGGCCGTACCACCTTTGCTGGCTAGCTGACCTGGGGCTGCCAAGGCCGTTTCGGCGCTTGGCAATCCAAAAACCGTCGCGTATGCTGATTCAGTCATGCGGAACTCGAAATAAACAGAAGGAAAGTCTTATGCGTAAACCAGAACTGGCCGCTGCCATCGCCGAAAAAGCGGATATTTCCAAAGAAAAAGCCAATGAAGTGCTGAATGCCATGTTGGATCAGATCACCAACACCGTTGCCAAGAAAGAATCCGTAACCCTGGTTGGTTTCGGAACCTTTGAAGCACGCGCTCGCGCCGCTCGCACTGGCAAAAACCCGCAAACCGGTGCCAGCATCCAGATTCCGGCTAGCAACACCGTTGCTTTCAAGCCCGGTAAAGCGCTGAAAGACTCGGTAAACTAAGAAAAGGCTGAACGCACCTTCAATATGGTTACTCACCAATGAAGGGGTTTTAGTCACGAAACGGGGCCTGCAGGCCCCGTTTTTCGTTCTAATTGCATGAATCCCCGGTCAGGCTTGGCAGCAGACGACTGGCCCGGCATGATGCGCCTCCCTGATATTGTGAGGCTACCGGCATGAAATACCGTCTGTTGTTATGGTTAATGGCACTGCGTTTCAAACGCGCCATCCGTCGCCAGGCTGCGTTTCGCGAAGCGCTGCAAGACATCGACCGAACCATCCAGTTCACCACCGACGAGCGCAAGGTCTCGCGCTATCTGGCGTTTCGCGACCAGCGACTCAAGTCCCGTCGCGGCCAGGCCGAACACGCCGATATCACCCTGCGCTTCACCACCCCATCAGAAGGCTTCAGTACCCTCTGGGCCATGGCCACCGGTAAAGACCGCAACGCCGTCATGAAAGCCATTCAGGAAAAACGCCTGGCCGTAGAAGGCGACCCCATGCTGCTGATGTGGTTCCAGAAGACGGTCAAATTTTTGCGGTAGGGTTTACTTGTGTGCCTAGAATCCGTCCTGGCCACCGTGTTGGTCTATCCGGGGTCGGCGTAGATCCATCCGTGGAGCCTAGG
>NZ_JBBECH010000044.1:0-24380 GCF_040881935.1 Saccharospirillum sp.
GTGCCCTGTGCTTGAGGGTTAACTGAGGAGTCTAAGACCGACAGACTCCTAGGCCGCAGCATCCCTGCTGCGGACTCCCCCACAGGGGCACACCCGGCAACCGGCGCTAGTCTCCTCAGCGAACTCTAGGCGATACAACCAACCCGAACTCCGAAACTTGAGTATTAAGCCTGCCGGGTAGCCACCGCGCTGGGCAAACCCTTGTACACCGCCTGAGCCACCAGCGCCGTCAACACCACTTTGACGCTGTCGCCGGGCACATATACCGCCATAACCTGCACCGAACGTAGCCACTCGCTGCCAGTCACCCATTTAAAACCGACGATGCCAAACACATAGAGCACCAGAATCCCACCGACGAACGCTCCAACACCGGCCGCGATCAGAATCGACTGGCGCTTCAGCAACCCGGCGACATAACCGGCGACCAACGCCGCTACCGGAAACCCGATGATAAACCCAGCCGTCGGGCTGACGAAGACGCCAAGCCCGCCGCGGCCACCGGCCAACAGAGGCGCTCCCAAAGCCACCACCCCGATAAACAACAGCATGGACAGAAACCCACGCCAGGGGCCAAGCATCACCCCGGCCAGCATCACACCTAGCGTTTGCGCGGTAATGGGAATGCCTGTCAAAAAGGGCACCGGCGGGATCAGGCCGAGGGCCGCTAGCAGGGCGGCATACAACGCCATTTGTACTAACGCTTGGTCTTTCACGTTTTAACTCCTATTGAGAATGAACCATTGAAACAGGGGTATCGGGTGGCCGCACACCACCGCGCGCCGCCAGGGCCTGCGCAACGTGGTCGGACAACCGAATGGCGTTGATCAGCATGGGAATGGCCAGACGCCAGACCCCACGACCGCCGCCGCGGGATTTCCAGGCTTCCAGCAGGCTGTTCAATACCGCCATCAGAACCGGCACAAATCGCACGAACAGCGCCACCGTAAAGGCGATACGATGCGGTGCCACTCCGACCAGTCGCAGCGGCGACAACAGTGGCATAACCGCGTCCATCATGGCATCCATGCGGGTGGTCAACGTAACCAGGTTCGCCAGCCAAATCAGCGTCAGCATACGCAGCAGCATTAAAGTGGCCGCGCTGACAGACTGGCTCCAGGTCTGAACGGCGAAAATCAGGATAAACATTGGAATTAACGGTTTGATCACCCAAAGATAGGAGCCACTCTCCGGCCCGAGGCTGCGATAAGCCAATATCACCGCCAACAGCACAGCACCTGATGCCCAGAGCGATGTCAGCGCATAGAGCGCGATGCTGGTCGTCATCAGAACCAGCAGCTTCACTCCGGCGGGCCAGCGATGCAACCAGGATTGGTGGTGCACATAGAGCGTCATCATAGGGTGAAAGCCCCGCTGCAGGCGGCCCGGTAATCAGCGATCACCGCCGCTGGGTCGCCATCGCCCTGTACTCGGCCCTGCTCCAGCCAGAGCACCCGATCAAAGGCCGCCAAGACTTCCAGGTCATGACTGATCATGATCAGTTGCTGCGGCAGACCGAGCAGCCAGTCGGTTAAGTGGCGTCGGGTGGGTAGGTCCAGGGCTGAAAAGGGTTCATCCAGAATCAGTACGGCCGGGTTCATGACCAGCACCGCCATAATGCATACCCACTGTTTTTGCCCTTCCGACAAAGAGTGAACAGGCCGCTCAGCCCAATCCAGCCGGTGGTGCTCGCGCAGACAGTGCTCGGCACGGTCGCAGGCATCGGCTTTACTCAGGCCCTGATTGCGCAACCCGAACATCAGTTCTTCGATCACCGTTGGGAAAATCAGTTGATGGTCAGGGTTCTGGAAAATAAAGCCGACCTGATCGGACATGGCCTCAGGCCCTTGGGTCGGATTTTGACCTCGCACCTGAACCTCGCCCTGGCTCGGTTGCAGCAAGCCATTCAACAGACGCACCAGCGAACTCTTCCCGGATCCGTTGTTACCGATCAGGCCGATACGACGTTCGCTCAGGGTCAGGTTGAGGTTACTGAGCACAGTCAGGCCTTCGCGTTTCAGGTGAACCTGGTTCAGGTCAATGGTCAGGGTCATGCGGCATCAGGTTTGGTTATGAACGGGTGCCTAGCATACCAAACTGAAAAACAATTAAACGTCCGAGCTTTACAACTGACTATTTATTAGACAAACCTGGAATCACCAGCCATGACAACACTGCGTTGCCAACACAGGCACTGCGTTGGTGCACCAATACGGTACACTGTGCTCACTTCACTGACACAAGACGACCGATGTACGAACTGACCCCGTTTTTTATTGCTCTGTTGCTGTCTACCGGTCTGCTGGCTGGCATTATCAACGTAATGGCCGGGGGTGGTTCAAACCTCACCCTGCCCGCCTTGATGGCGATGGGCATGCCGGCCGATGTAGCCAACGCCACCAACCGGGTGGGGGTTTTCCTGCAGGGCGTTGTGGGTATACGAGGCTTTCACGCCAAAGGGCGACTCGATACCGAAGACAGCAAGGACATCCTGATCCCAATGATCGTCGGTGGTGCTGTGGGTGCAGCCTGTGCGTCGTTCCTGCCCAATACCCTCCTCAAACCCATTCTGCTGATCGCCATGATTACCCTGGCCGTGATCATGCTGGTGCGCCCGAGCATCGTGATTCCCGGCCCCGATGAGCAGCCCTACACCGTCAAACAGCGCCCCAACGCACGCTGGGGTTTGTTTTTGACCGGTGTCTATGGCGGCTTTGTACAGGCGGGTGTTGGTTTTTTACTGATCGCCGCTGTGGCGGGTGCGTTGCGTTACGATCTGGTAAAAGCGAATGCCTATAAATTACTCGGCACCATTGCCTTCACCTCTGTTTCGCTGGTGATATTTATTAGTCGCGGCCAGGTCGCCTGGGTACCCGGGTTGGTACTCGCCGTGGGCACCATGGTCGGTGCCCAGCTTGGCGTTCATCTGGCCATTAATGTCAGTCAACGAACCATGAAATGGTTTCTGCTGATAATGACGCTCGCCGCCAGTGCCGCCGCTGTCTGGTTGTAACAGCAGCCTTCACGTCGATCATTACTACCAGGCTAAGGCTGTAATTGCCGCAAAAATACCAGAGTATCGTCGAAGCCCGGCGAACGGTCGCGTAACCGGATAGAGAAAGACGCGACCGTATCGTTGTGGTTCACTCCCTCGTATCGGTGCGTCTGCACCGGCACACCCAGCTGACGATAAACCTCAGCCAAATTGGGCAGATTTCGGGGGCGCACGATGGTGTCGTCGAGACCGTCGATCAACAAGGCCGGTGGGTCGTCAGTGCTGACAAAATTAACCGGTTGTGACTGGGGAATGACATCTGAACCACCAAAGATTTTGATCAAATCAGGGTCTGTCAGCGGCAAAAAATCATAGGGGCCAGATAACCCGACCCAGGCACGGATATAAGCCGGGCTAACGCCAGCGTCTTCAAGAAAACGCTCGTCAAGCGCCAGCATGGCGGCAATATGAGCACCGGCAGAATGCCCCAGCAACACCAGCCCATCCTCGGCCAGGCCTTCTGTGACCACCCAATCCACCACCGCAGCGCCATCTTCAACGAACGCCGGGAACCGCACTTCCGGATAGAGCCGATAATCCGGAATTACCACGCGATAGCCCGCATCACTGAGGGCTTGAGCTACAAACCGATAGCCACCCTTGTAGCCTTCCTGCCAGGAACCGCCATAGAAAAAAACGAGCGTGGGTGCTCCGGCTGTCGGGTCAGTGGGGTGATACAGATCCAGTGTCTGGCGAAGGTTGTCGCCATAGGCAATGTCGGCGGTGCGTTCATAGCCGTCATGCGGAGTGATGAGGTTTAGCGCCGTTAAAGAGCAGCCGCTTAACAACACGGTCAGGGGAAACAGAAATAAAAAGGATCGGTACCAGCGGGTACCGACCTGAACTAACAGTAACATCAAAGGGGACCTGAAATTTCGTTCTAATACCTAGTCTACGGTGCCCGAACGAATCTGGATGTGTACCGGAGCAAACCTTCACCCCGGTACGCCCAATCCGGGTGTTAAATCACCATAAGGTCCATAAAACGATGCACCGGGGTCTTTTTCAGACGGTCGGCATCTTTACACAGGGCGAAAATCTCGGCGGTACGGGTTGCCGGGAAACGGGTTGCCAGGTTGGCCTTGAACTTCTGCTCCAACAGCGGAATGCCGTCGGCGCGACGGCGACGGTGACCAATGGGGTATTCCACGGCGACCTGGTCGGTGCTGCTGCCATCGTTGAAAAAGACTTGAATGGCATTGGCGATGGAGCGTTTATCCGGAGCGTGATAGTCGGCGCTGTAGCGCTTGTCTTCAACGATGTCCATTTTGTCGCGCAGGGCGTCAATTTCCGGATGGGCGGCGTGGAAATCATCCTCATACTGCTCGGCAACCAGGTTACCAAACAGCAGGGGCACGGCGGTCATATATTGCAGGCAGTGGTCTCGGTCGGCCGCATTGGCCAGCGGGCCGACCTTGCTGATGATGCGAATCGCCGACTCGTGCGTGGTAATGACAATACGATCGATCTCATCGATGCGGTCTTTGACCTGTGGGTGCAGGGTAATGGCCGCCTCGGCCGCCGTCTGTGCATGAAACTCAGCCGGGAAGCTGATTTTGAACAGAATCTGCTCCATCACGTAGCTGCCATAGTCGCGCTGGAATTTAAACGACCGGTCGGCCTCGGGTTTAACCTGCTGATCTTTGTTGGTTTTGCTGAACAGGACATCATAAAAGCCCCACTGCGGTGCCGTCAGAGCCCCGGGTATGCCCATTTCGCCACGCAGGGCGATATCGACCAGGCGTACCGCGCGGCTGGTGGCATCGCCCGCCGCCCAGCTCTTGCGTGAACCGGCGTTGGGTGCGTGACGGTAAGTGCGCAACGCCTGGCCATCGACCCAGGCGTGCGACAAGGCGCTCAGTAATTGCTCGCGATTGGCGCCCATCAGCTTGGCAACCACCGCCGTAGAAGCCACTTTGACCAGAACGACGTGATCCAAACCAACGCGATTAAAAGAATTCTCCAGTGCCAGCACGCCCTGAATTTCATGGGCTTTGATCATGGCTTCAAGCACCGCATCCATGGTCAGCGGTGCTTCACCCTGGCTGACCTGCACCTGCGACAGGTGATCTGCCACGGCCAGAATACCGCCCAGGTTGTCTGACGGGTGGCCCCATTCAGCGGCCAGCCAGGTGTCGTTGTAGTCGAGCCAGCGCACAATGGCGCCGATGTCCCAGGCGGCCTTGACCGGATCAAGCCGTAGTTGTGTGCCCGGCACGCGCGCACCGTTGGGTACGACAGTGCCTTCGACAATAGGCCCCAGGTGTTTGGTGCACTCCGGAAAACGCAACGCCAGCAGGCCGCAGCCGAGTGTATCCATCAGGCAGTTGCGTGCGGTATCCCAGGCTTCGTTGCTATCTATTTTGTAGTCGAGTACGTAATCGGCAATTGCCTGCAAAACGTCGTCATACTCGGGGCGATTATTCAGGTCTACGTTGGAACTCATGGTCGGGTCCTGTTTTACATAAAAATAAATGTTGCTATTAATTAACGCTCTGCCAGCGGCACAAAGTCGCGCATTTCAGGGCCGACGTAATCAGCATTGGGCCGAATAATTCGGTTCTTGGCGCGTTGCTCTTTAATGTGAGCGGTCCAGCCACTAACACGAGACATGACGAAAATCGGCGTAAACAACGGCGTCGGAATGTCCAGCGCGTGGTAGGCCGGTGCATGGAAAAAATCGGCATTGGGAAAGAGTTTTTTCTCGCGCCACATAACCGTTTCACAGCGCTCGGCGATGTTATACAGATGGCTGTCGCCACTTTGTTCGGCCAGCCGTTTTGCCCAGGCCTTGATGATGGCATTGCGTGGGTCGCTGATGCTATAAACCGCATGGCCAAAGCCCATGATTTTTTCCTTGCGCAACAGCATGCCCAGCAATTGCTGTTCCGCATCGTCCGGGTCGTTGAACCCTTCAATCATCGCCATGGCTGCCTCGTTGGCGCCACCGTGCAAGGGGCCACGCAGTGTGCCGATGGCACCGGTCACGGCGCTGTATATATCCGTTAGCGTGCTAGCGGCTACCCGGGCGGCAAAAGTCGAGGCATTGAATTCATGCTCGGCATACAAAATTAACGACGCATGCATGACGGCGATGTGAACCGGGTCGGGCGTCTTTTGATGCAACAATGTCAGGAAGTGCCCGGCAATGCTGTCGGCGTCGCTGACGGTTTCAATGCGACGATCAAAATGCGAAAAGTGATACCAATAACAGATAATGCCCGGAAAGGTCGCCAGCATTCGTTCGATCTCTGTATCCTGATCATCAAAGCTGCGCTCGGGTTCCAGTACGCCCAGCATGGAACAGCCGGTGCGCATCACATCCATCGGATGGGCGTTGGCCGGAATGCGTTCCAGAGTCTCGAGTAGTGCCTGGGGCAGTTCACGTTTTTGCATCAGGCGGCTGGAATAGTCGGCCAGTTGTGCAGCCGTTGGTAACTCACCAAATTGCAGCAAATAGGCGACTTCTTCGAACTGGGCGTTATCCGCCAGGCTTTGAATGTCGTAGCCCAGATAGGTCAGGCCACTGCCTTCTTTACCGACGGTGCACAGATGCGTTTCTCCGGCCACCTGGCCACGCAGTCCGGCTCCGGACACTGGTTTATCCACCATGATCAGCCTCCTGTTTTAATTGTGAATGCAATGTGTTGAAATTGAGCTCTGAAACAATTCCCGGTTCAGCGTGAACCACCCTGGTTAAACAGGGCATCCAGTTTTGCTTCAAAATCGTGATAGTTCAGCACGTCGTACAGATCCATGCGGGTCTGCATCATGTCTACCACCGCCTTCTGATCTCCTTCCACCTTGATGCTCTGGTAGACCTGCAGCGCTGCCAGACTCATTGCGCGGAAGGCACTTAACGGATACAGCACCATGGCAACACCGGTTGCGGCCAACTCGGCCTGGTTAAACAGAGGGGTTTGCCCGAACTCGGTAATGTTCGCCAGAATGGGGACATCCATCGCATCGGCAAAGGCCTTGTAGTCATCCAGGGTGTGTACGGCTTCGGCGAAAATACCGTCCGCGCCAGCGTCGACACAGGCCCGGGCCCGATCAATGGCCGCCTGCAGTCCTTCCTGAGCGAAGGCATCGGTACGGGCCATCACAAAAAAATCGTCATCCACGCGGGCATCCACACAGGCCTTGATCCGGTCAACCATTTCCTGCTGACTGACGATGGCTTTATTGGGGCGGTGACCGCAGCGTTTTTGCATGACCTGATCTTCAATGTGAATGGCCGCAACACCGGCCCGCTCGACGTCTCGAATGCAGCGTGCAATATTAAAGGCGCCACCAAAACCGGTGTCGATATCGACCAGCAAAGGCAGGTCACAGGCACCGGTGATTCGCCGGGCATCTTCCAATACATCATTGAGTGTGGTGACCCCGAGGTCGGGCAACCCAAAAGAAGCGTTTGCCACGCCCCCGCCAGACAAGTAGATCGCCGAATGCCCTGCCCGCTCTGCCAGCATGGCCGTGTAGGCGTTAATGGTGCCAACGATCGGCAGGGGGTTTTGTGCCGCCAGGGCATCACGGAAGCGGCGGCCGGCCGTGGTTGCAGCTTTCATAGCAGAGTCTCCTCAGTCGTTTGTTCGAGTACCCGGCGTGCCGAGCGAATGTGTCGTCTCATCAACAGCGAAGCCAACTCGCCATCACGTTGTTGCAAAGCTTCATAAATGCGCTGGTGCTCTTCCAATGCCTGACGCGGGCGTCCTCGCCGGTGTGCGGACTGAAACCGGAACATGCGCACACGCTGGTACAGCTCGTCACACAGCAGGCTGATCAGCCAACGGTTACCGCTGGCCTGAATAATGTTGAAATGGAAATCGAGATCCCCTTCCTGCTGTATATAAAACTGATCGTTTTGGTCGTCCAGGAAACGTTCGTGTCGCGCCAGTACCGCTCCCAGCTCATGCAAGGCCTCATCGGTCATGTTCTGCGCCGCAAGTTCACACGCCAGCGACTCGAGATTTTCCCGAATCTGATAAAGCTCAATCAGCTCCTGGCGATCAACACCCACCACCTGCGCCCCAACATGGGGGATCTTGCGCACCAGACGGCGGCTCTCCAGGCGATGCAAGGCTTCGCGCAACGGCCCCCGGCTAATGCCCAGTTCAGTCGATAACTCCGACTCACGCAACCTTTCGTTGGGCGCGATGTCGCCGCGCACGATGGCTTCCAGCAGTTGCTGATAAATGCGGTCAACCTGGGTCTTTGCTTCCATATATTGTCTACAATAACTCAGAATATTATGCATTAAACGGGTAAATTTCGTCATTTTCAACATTGATTGTAAACAATAGGACCAATGGACGAGTGCTGGTAGCAGTCTATCGCCACAGGTACCCCTCTGGAGGTCACTGACACCCAAACCCCGAATCCTCTATACTGACCCCATGCACCCAGCGACAGGAGCAGCATCATGAGCGAAGCGCGTTACGACATCTATTTCCGGGGCGATCTGCTCGACGGGTTTTATGCCGACTTTGTTAAGGCCGATATGGCGCAGCTGTTCAAGACAGACCCTGCCCGGTTGGAGGCGTTTTTTGCAGGCACACCGCAACCGGTCAAACTGAAGGTCGATAAACCGACGGCCGCCAAATACAAGGCAGCGCTGGAAAAAATTGGGGCGAAACCGATCATTGTGCCCATGGGCAAGGCGCCGCCTGCCGTCGCTAACCCCACACCACAGCCGGAAGCCAACACCACCGACCAGGACACCAAAGTGGCACCAGCCTCTGCGGGCGCGAGTGACTGGACCATCCTGCCTCCGGGCAGCGATATCGGCGAGCACCGGGATATTCAACCGATGTCGGTCGACATCAGCGGGCTCAGCCTTGCTCAGATGGGTGCCGCACTGGTTGAGCAGCAGCCCCGGCCCACCCCGGTTCAGGTCGATATATCCGGTTTATCTCTGGATGAGCCTGGCGCCACACTGGTTGACCACCCGAACCGTCCTGCACCAGTACAGGTCGATATATCAGCCTTATCCCTGGATGAGCCGGGTGCCATCCTGGTCGATGGTGAGCCCACACCTGTGCCACCGGCACCGGACATCTCGCATCTGACCCTGGAGTAACGTCCGGGAAGTGTGCAGAACTATGACTATGACCTCCGGTGAGGAATGTTTCAGAACCTTCCCTGCCAGAAAAAAAGCAGCCCTCATAGCCCGATAAGAAAAGCGACCGGCGAAAACGCATCGTTGCACCTTTGCCAAGTACGCTCTGCGTTATACTGCTGTTCACAGTGTGGTCCATGCACCAGGCAAGAGCAGGCGGACCGAACACTCATTTCATGTAAACCTCACCAGGGAGACCTAGTGCACCGGACACTCACAGACTTATGACAATTGATTCAGGCCACCAAACCAACCGGCCACCTTCGCGGTCAGCGCTGTCCTCACCCATTTTCCGGGACTACTTCATAGCCACCAGTTTCGCCACTCTGGGCGTCTGGATCGCCCGTTTCCTGATCGGTTGGAGTGTCTGGGAACTGACGTTATCTCCCTTCTGGGTGGGCGTAACCAGTGCGATATTACTGGCACCAACCTTCCTGTTATCGCCCATCTTCGGCGTTATTTCAGATCGCATCGACCCGCGCGGCGGCGTGGTCATCACGGCGCTGCTTAACACCCTAATCTGCATCACCATCGCGCTGCTGTTCTTCTTTGATGCGATCAACCTGACCGCCCTGCTGGCGTCGGCCCTTGCCTTTGGCTGTGTGACGGCAGCGCATCATCCGATGCGACTGGCACTGGTTCCCAAAATACTCAGCCGACATCTGCTGCCCAGTGGCATCGGCATGACCGCTATTGTGTTTAACGTTTCACGGATCATCGGTCCGGCTCTGGGGGCGGGCATTATCAGCATCGCCAACGTCGGCGTCGCCTATGCACTGTCGGCCCTGTGTTTTTCCGGCACCCTGACCTTTCTGTTGCGCGTTCCCCGCGTTGCACCCGCCGCACGAGACCGAAGCATCAGCCTGTTAAGTGACATGCTCGCCGGTTTCCGGTTTATTCGTCAGGCTCCCTTAGTGCGCCTGGTACTACTGATGACGTTAACCAATGGGCTGGTGGGCCGGTCGGTGCTGGAGCTGTTACCGGCCATTTCCGGGAAACTGACCAGCGGCAGCGCTCAGAATCTGGCCATTCTGACCGGGGTCGCGGGGGCAGGCTCCATCATTGGCGGGTTAATTGTTTCGCGCCAGCGTGGCGATCTGGCCCGCATTAGCCGGCTGGTGTTGATCGCCTTGCTAATCAGCTCCGCCGCCCTATTGCCGTTGCTCAGCCTGAACAGTTTGGGTTGGCTGATTGGGATTATTAGCCTGTGCAGCCTGGCCATGACGGTCATCGGAACCGGCTGCCAGGCACTGATACAAATGATGATCGATGATCAGTACCGGGGCCGGGTGATGAGCATCTGGACGGTGGTCAGTATGGGCAGCCCGGCCATCGGCGCCCTGATGATCGGCAGCCTGGCGGAATGGTTTGGCCTGATCCCGACACTGGTTGGCCTGGCGGCTCTGGCACTGGCATTCAGCTTGAACCTGACTCGTCAGCGACGGCGTTTCGCAAACATCTGAGGTGCTATCGAACCCCCAACTGGCGTTCAAGTGAATCCACTTGCTGGCGCAGCGCTCGCAGCTGCTCCAACAAGTCCATGGCCACCGCGACGCCTTGCCAGTCGAGATCCAGCTCCCGCCTCAGCCGCATTGCCTGATGCAGCGTCGGTACCGTAGTTACCTGAAACTGCCACTGACCCGCTGCAACGGTCTTAGGGGTGATCAGACCCAGGTCTACCAACTCAATCACCAGTGCTTGCTTTAAACCACAGCGTTCGCATAGCTCGCTCAGGCTCAACCAGGCCTCCACCTCGTACAATTGCTGTTCGTCTATGACAATGGTTGTGATATCTGCATTCATAACCGCTTCTCCAGTGCCTTCCTCGGGTTAAAGGAGGCCTCCAGTTCGGCCAGTTCCCGGTACAGCGCCTCTGCCTTGGCCGAGTGATGGGGTGGCAATGTCACCTGCACCGTTACGATCAGGTCTCCGGTTGGGTTTTTACCTAGCCCACGCCCTTTGAGACGCAGCTTCTTGCCACTGACCGAGCCTTTGGGGATGGTCAGGTTGACTGGTCCTGTCAGTGTTGGCACTTCCACCTTGGTGCCCAGAGCCGCTTCCCAGAGGGCAACCGGTAACGTTAATAATAGCTCCCGGTTGTCGATAGCGAACAGCGGGTGCGGTGCCAGTTCTATTTCCAGAAACAGATCACCGGCAGCACCTCCGCTGTGGCCGGGGCCACCCTGGCCCGCCAGCCTGATGCGTTGTCCGGCGACCACACCGGCTGGTATTTTTACGTTCAGTGTTTTGGGTTTGTGGTGGAAGCGGCCCTGAGCATCCACTGCTGGCATCTCCAGCTTTAGGGTTCGTTGAACGCCGGTTACCGCCTCTTCCAGAAACAACGCCAGCTTATGATGCATGTCCTGCCCGCGATGGTTGAACGAGCCTCCCAAATCGTTCCCCCTTGCCTGCCGAAAGCCACCAGCCATTTCACCTCCAAAGACGGATCTGAAAAAATCGCTGAATTGCCGGCTGGCCTCATCATCGCTCATGCCAGCGCCCGATCCTGTTGAATGGCGACCACCGCCCGCTGAGCGCAAGGCTTTAATCTGATCGTACTCGGCGCGTTTTTTAGCATCACTGAGCACTTCGTAGGCTTCGCCAACCTCCTTGAATCGAGCCTCGGCATTTTTTTCTTTACTGACATCCGGATGATACTTTCTCGCCAGCTTGCGATAGGCCTGTTTGATGTCGGCCTGGGTTGCCTTATCAGCCACACCCAGCACCTTGTAGTAGTCTTTAAAGTCCATAGTGTGAGCAGCTCTCCTGAATGGTCGAACCGGCCGGGCATGCGCTTCATCCCTAAAGGGTCAACGAAACGAATCGATGTGCAGCTATAGCGCGGCAACCGTTACCCCAGTTAAGACCCAGAACGTAAAAACAGCAATGGGATTCACCTACGTTTAGGACGCGGAAGTATTACTGAGTCTGTTAATTGAATGGACACACATGCAGTCCTATCTGGCGATAAAACACACCGCCGACGTGCACCGGTCCAAGTTGTTTCCAGTGCCGGCGAACACTGATGCACTGCTTATGACCTACTGACAGGCCAGCACGGCCCGCTTCAGGTAGTCATCCTGACCGGTCAATCCCATCAACTGGATACCGACATTCTGCCCCTGAGCATCGCGCCCGGCAGGCAGCGTGATGGCTGGGCTGTCGAGCAGGCTGGCAACCATGCTCAATCGGAGGCAGGCGGTGTTGGCCGCTCGGTAGGCATCATCGTCTTGCAGCAAAGGGGCCAGTAACGGTGCCGTTTGCGCGACCGTGGGTGACAACAGCAGCGCCGACCCCAACTGCTCGGCCAACTCACGCTGTAATATCACTCTCTCCCGGTACAGACTAACGACATCGGCTGGCGACCGCTGCTCAAAGGCCAGAATACGATCCCGTACACGCGGATCAAACTGGTCTGACGGTACACGGCCCAGCAGCTCCCGGTATTCCGCCAAAGCCTCAAAGCCACCCAGCCAGCCACACCGGGCCGTTAGCTGGTGACATTGCTCAACAACCGGAACGGCACGGCGCAGCACCCGAATACCCTTGGCCTGCAACTGGTCCGCATAGGCTAGCGTCGCCTCACGCACGGCCTGCTCCAGACTCACGTCTTCGAGGGCCTGTTCATCCAGCACTACCGTCACCTGGTCTTTCGCCAGAGCATGACGGCGCTCATCGGGCTCGCCACGCAAAGCATCATCTACCGCCAGACAGTCTTCCAGCGTCTGTGCGATGACTCCCGGTGTATCCAGACTGCGTCCCAGCGGCACCACACCGCGCACCGAATGATGCCCAGTGGTAGGCCGATAAGACACCAGACCATTAAAGGCAGCCGGAATGCGCAGCGAACCGGCCGTATCGGTACCAGCGGCAACCGGCACCAACCCTTTGGCCACCGCCACCGCCGAACCGCTGCTCGAACCCCCGGGGACCCGGCGCTCTCCAGCAGCGGGTGTCGCATCCGGCGTACCGTAATGCGGGTTCATACCCAAACCGGAAAACGCCAGTTCCGTTAAATTGGTTTTGCCGATGCTGATCAGCCCAGCCTGCCCGGCTCGCCTGACCATCTCGGCATCCTGAGTGGCCGCTTGCCTGAACACCCGCCCCCCGGCCGTGGAGACTGCTCCGGCAATATCAAACAGATCTTTCCAGGCCATTGGTACGCCATCGAGCGGACCCAGACGACAGCCGTGATCTCGTCGCCACCGAGCTTGCTCGGCTTCGCGCCGGGCACGGTCATGAAGGACCTTGAGGTACACATCGGGGTGCTGTTCAGCAAGATTAAGGGCCTGCTCGGTGAGTTCGATCGGGTCGACTTCACCCCGGCCAATGGCGCCACCCAATTGCAACGCCGTGGAAACATAATTTGGCATAAAAGGACTCCATGATCAGGAGAACGAAACAACGCTGGTAATTCTGGCCAGGGACCTGTCGGATTTAAGGCGTGATATTGTTGAGCGACTGTTTGGCCTTATCGATGGCCTCCATGATCCGGTCGCGATCGTAATTGCGAACTTTTTCCACATCTATCGACAATGAAAAGCCTTCCAGATCCACCTCGGTGTAGCTGTGCCGTGCGCCCAATTCCTTACGGAAATCGACGACCTGATAAACAGGTACCGGACGGGAAAAACCCTTGGCATTGATCCGGCCTTTTTCACGACACAGGATGGTATCTTTAATCAACGCATAGGTTTCATAAGACACCAGAATTTCGCCGGGTTCAGCAGAGGATTCCAGACGCGACGCCAGATTGACCTCTTTGCCAAGAATGGTGTAATCCATACGGGTTTCAGCACCAAAATTGCCCACCGTACAATAACCACTGTTAATGCCCATGCGGATTTCGAGCGGATGCTGAATACCCTGTGCCCGCCAGCGTTGCCGCAAAATACGCATCAGTTTACGCATTTCTATCGCCATGGAAACACAGGCCAGCGCGTCTTTGCGCATCCCTTTGGATTCGGGATCACCAAAAAAGACCATGATTGCATCGCCAATGAACTTATCGATGGTGCCGCCGTATTTCATTACAACCCGGCTCATTTCAGTCAGGTAGGTGTTGATCAATTCAGTCAATGCTTCGGCTTCCATCATTTCCGAAATCTCGGAAAACCCCTTAATGTCGGAAAAAAACACCACCAGTCGCTTGCGTTGGGTTTCGAGCTTCACATCCCGTTTGCCCCGGAAAATGGTTTCCCAAACCTGCGGCGACAAATATTTCGACAGTTTCTGCGCCAAGCCGCGATATTGTTGGCTCTGGCGCTGCAACTCCTGCCGGGTCATCTTCAGATAACGCGCTTGCTGAGCGGTGTAATAGGCATTCACACTGACGTGCAGGCCCGCACCAAAGGCAGCGATAACATTGGTCAGCACCGTGGTCTCGGTAAAGATCGCCTGCGGCTCAATGACGTACATAACCCCTGCACCCAGTGCCAGGAACAACAGGCAGAGAAGGTAAGACGAGGGTCGGCCCACACAAATAAAACTGGCATTGGCCATAATCAGCAACAACATGGTCGGCACCAGCGGCGAGCCCATGACAACCAGAATGGCGCCAATAAAAAACGCATCGAACAACATCAGCGTGTAACCCACCTGTTTCGGGTAACGCCGACGCATAGGCATGCTTAAAAAAAGAATCAGAGTCGGATACAACAGGCAAAAAGCGACAATAATCGAAAACTGGTTGGAGATCTGGCCAGCGTACAAAATGCTAACCAGAGTACCCGTCAGGGTAAGATAAATCAGTGAGCGGGAATAAAATTCGGCCGAGATGGGCAGAACCGTAAAGTCATCGGACAGTTCAATATCGGGACTGTCTGTTGCCCGGCGCCCTAGCACTGAGGCAGACGACCTGGGCGTTCCTTTCTTTTTATTGTCAGTGGCCATGTGCCGTTTCTGCATCCAGTAGCAACCCCGGTACGATCGAGGACTTATGTTAAACCAATCAGACCGGTACGATAACCGAAAATGTGCGTTAAATCACTGAGTGGACCATGACCCGAACCCCCCACCCGCAAGCACCGGTACAGCCCGACGCTGAAGCAGGCCCTGGGCATGGCGGCACAAGATCATCTGGTTGGCTTCATCTACCTGGGCACCCCAACCGGCGAAGACAAACCCGTGCCAGCCGCCGATACAGCCGGATACGTCAGCCAGCTGCCAACCTGAGCGGCCTTAGTGGTGCGGAGCCAGCAACCGCGCAACATCCATCCTAACTGGTTGTTTTACCTCAAAAACTTGCAAAACCACCAGTCATCCTATAACCTTCGCCGCCGTTGTTTGCCACTGTGCAGACAATCGATTTTGGTGAGGTGGCCGAGTGGCTGAAGGCGCACGCCTGGAAAGTGTGTATACGGAAACGTATCGAGGGTTCGAATCCCTCCCTCACCGCCAGATTCCACAAAAAAGCCCCCGCTCCGCCAGGAGTAGGGGCTTTTTTGTGGAATCCTGGTTATACGGGCGGTGTGGACGAACCCCCGGCTCGACTGAACGCCAGGAGCGCTCAGGGCCGCCGCAGACGCACGCAGTGCGGGGAACACGATGTGCACCGGCCCATCCCTCCCGGTGCCAGCTCATCCACTTGATATTCCGTCCCCCAACGATACAAAATCCCCGGCCTCCAAATAATCCGTAAACCGTTCCCCATCCCACTTCAACACACAATGCCCTTTTTGCTTTACAGCCGTCGTGCCCGGCGGCCGCAGAAAAGCAACATTGGCTCCACCTGCATGGCGAACACTGTCGTAAACAAGGCCATAGAATCCCTCGTTCAACAGGGTTCGTCCAAGCAGCCTGCAATCGCTGTAGTGCTCACTGCAATAGCGGGCATCGCCACGAACATCCACCAATTCTCTGGCCACCTTGCCGGTATAGCATCGGGCCATAGCAGAAGCATCCTCTGTCATATTGAACCCCCGCCACACTCGAGCGGTATGCCAGGCCCATTCGCGAACGGCAGTTTCCAGTGCCAGCCCAGCGTAATAGGCGCCCTGGTCCGCCGCGTTGAAACGACCGCCCTCGCCCGGATAGCAGAATGAGGCCATCACGGTTGACCAGCCCGGGCCGGTTCTCAGGTCTTTCGGGTCTACAAAGCGGTCCCAGTTGTGCAATCGGTCCGAGGTGGCGGATTCGAGCACGCCCAGGTCGTATGAATCCTGGCTGTCGAACAGGTCAATGGGTGGATATTTGCTGTGTATCAGCCGGTAGTGTTGCCCTTTGGGCCGCACCAGTGCGTAGTCGGCCACCGCGCTAGCCCCGGGCGTTATCGAGTTGCCGGCGGATGAAGTAGAGGCTTTCCATCGTACCTGCGGCGAGCAGGTAATCACGGATAGACCGACCGCGCAGGCCGTACAGTTCCGTCGGAGCTTGAAACCATGCCCATGCCAGGTCTTCCCGGTCTGTCGGGGTGAGCAGGGTCAGTGCCTTGTGAATGCCCAGCAGCAAGCTCAGGCGTTCTACCACGTCTCTGGGCAAGGTCAGCACATCCCCCCGCTCTGCCCGGCGCTTCCAGTCTTTGACGGTACTGACCGAGAGCCCTCCAAGCAGCTCGGCAACGTTATCCAGTGACAGGTCCCATTGCTGGCGATGCTCGAACACCCAGCGCAGTCCCTTGGTCGCAATTTCGGCCGGCATGGTAGCTACGCTCGGTGTTTCCGGGGCTGGGTAGGTGATACTGGCGTGTGTGGCAAGCATGGAGGGCCTCCATAGGTCAATAACGACCGAATTATGATTAACAAGAACAATATTAACCAGTAAATGGAGATATTCAAGGAAATGGCTTGAAACATTTTTGTAAGGGTCGTTATTCGTGGATGATGCCAGGCTTGTAGCCCCGGCTCACACCCCTTCCCGTCTAATCCGGTTACTGCCGCACCAACCGCCAGTTATCCACAACAAACGCCTCGTCATTCGACCGGTAAGGGTTAATATCCAATCCACCCCGCCGGACATAGCGCGCATAAACGGTTAGCCTCCGGGTATCGCAGTGCCGCCTCAAATCCTGAAAAATCCGCTCCACGCACTGCTCATGAAATTCATTGTGCTGACGAAATGAAATCAGGTATTTCAACAGCGATTCGCGGTCGATGCGTGGCCCGCTGTAATCTATCAGCACACTGCCCCAATCCGGCTGTCCGGTCACCAGACAGTTCGATTTCAGCAGGTGGCTGTGCAGGACTTCATCGACTTCCTGGCTGGTATCGGCCCGCAGCAATTCCGGCCGAGCCTGGTAATGTTCGACCTCGATGTCGAGTTCATCCAGGTTTTCTCCCGGCAGTGTGGAAATGTCGGCACTGTGTCCCATCTGGCTAAGCGGCACCAGGATAACCCGAACCGGTCCCCCGGCTGCGCCAGACAGGTCTCGCTCCATCACCTCAACAACGGCGCGCACACTGTCAAACCGGGTTTGGTTGAAGGAGTTCAGATACAGCTTGAACGATTTGGATTCGATCAGGCAGGGGGAGTCTGCCGGGATGAAAATTTCTCCTATGGCTACCCGCGGCTTGCCCCGGGGGTTCAACCAGGAAAGTTCATAGGCGTTCCACACATCCACCCCCCGAAACGGCAAGGCGTTCGAGTTGATGCCTATCTCATCACGCTTGCCCTTCCGCTCCATCGGGAACAGCAGTCCCGCATCATATTGGTCGATGTAGGCGCTGGTTTTCCCCAACGGTGAGGCTTCGGGTGTTGCCATAGTCAGTTCCCCCTAATCAGCCCTTTTTAACTGCGCAGGCCACGTCCGGTATGCAACAGATACAGTGCCCAGCTCATCAGCAGCGTGGTAAACATCAGTAACATACCGTAGGCGGCCAGCAACGGAATGTCACTGTGCCCGATGATGCCATACCGGAAAGTGTTCACCATATACAGAATCGGGTTCAGTTTGCTGACCCACTGCCATACTTCCGGTAACAGGGACACCGAATAAAAGACCCCACCCAGATAAGTCAGCGGTGTCAGAATAAAAGTAGGCACAATGGTGACATCGTCAAACTTGGTGGCAAAAATAGCGTTGATCAGGCCAGCTGTTGCAAACACGATGGCCGTTAGCAAAATCACACTCAGTGTCACAAACAGATTGACGATTTGCAGGTCGGTAAACCACAGGCTCAGCAAGGTGACAATGAAACCACACGCCAGCCCACGCGCGACACCACCTACAACAAAGCCCAGCATGATCACCCAGTTAGGCACCGGAGACACCATCAGTTCTTCTATGGACTTTTGGAATTTATTCGAGAAAAAACTCGAACTGACGTTGCCGTAGCTGTTGGTAATGACCGTCATCATGATCAGGCCGGGGACGATGAACTGCATGTAATCGTAGCCGTCCATGGTTCCAATTCGACTACCGATCAAGTTACCGAAGATGATGAAATACAACACCATGGTGATCGCCGGTGGCAGCAGGGTTTGCACCCAGATGCGGGTAAACCGGCGAACTTCTTTATACACAATGGTGGAAAAAGCGACCCAGTAAGGATGATTCACGCACCGGCCTCCTGTTTGCTGTTAGTCGTCAAGTCAACGAATAGCTCTTCAAGCCGGTTGGTCTTGGGCCTAATACTAACAACCTCCAACCCCTTAGCCTGCAATTGGGCAAACACCTCATTCAGTGTTTGCTCCCGGGTCAGATCAAACTCAACACTGTGCTCATCCACCAAGCGGCTGCTAAAGCCGTCGAGCTCCGGCGCAATGGTGAGCGTGCTGCGCACGTCCACCACATAAGTCGACCGTTGCTTGCCTTTTAGCAGCGTTTTGGTCGGTGCCTGAGCCACAATCTCACCGTTGTCGATGATGGCGATGTTGCGGCACAGACTTTCAGCTTCTTCCAGGTAGTGTGTGGTTAGAATGATGGTGGTGCCCTGCTTGTTGATCCGTTTCAGGAACGCCCACATTGAACGTCGGATTTCGATATCGACGCCGGCCGTGGGCTCATCCAGAATCAGCATGCGCGGCTCATGTACCAGGGCCCGGGCAATCATCAGTCGGCGCTTCATACCGCCGGAAAGCATCCGGGCGGGAACGTCTCGCTTGTCCCAGAGATCCAGTTGCTTGAGGTAAGTTTCAGTGCGCGCTTCGGCCAGTTTGCGCTTCAGGCCATAATAGCCAGCCTGTTGGATAATAATGTCCTGCACTTTTTCAAAGGAATTGAAATTGAATTCCTGGGGCACGACACCGAGGCTACGCTTAACCGCTTCCCGGTCGGAATCCAGGTCATGGCCGCACACAAAAACCTTGCCCTCACCCTTGTTTACCAGGGAGGAGACGATGCCCAGCGTGGTAGATTTTCCGGCCCCGTTGGGGCCCAGCAGGGCAAAGAAATCACCCTCTTCAACGCTCAGGTCAATGCCTTTAAGGGCGACAAAACCATTGTCATAGACCTTTCGAAGCTGTTGGATTTCGAGCGCTTTAGTCATGGAAGTCCTGTTTATTTGATCGGGATTGGCACAGTAACGGGAGTATCCGTCAGGGGGATCATCCGGGCCTGAATGTTCAGGCTTTGCTGCTATGCTGAGTGGTCAGGCAAGCTGACCGCCAATACGGTGCGTATAGGTGGTTGCTAAAGTCATTATTTCAATGGAGCCACCATGAAAGTCCTGATTACCGGTGTCACCGGCCTGCTGGGCTCGCAACTTGCCCGCCATTACGCACAGCAGGGGCACGACGTCTGGGGGCTGGTACACACTACCCACCCCCCGGCCGAGCTGGTTCGGCACATAACTCCGGTTCACACCTTCACTGAATTAAGCGGTCACTTTGACCTGGCCATCAATCTCGCAGGTGCGAGCGTTGCCGGTGGACGGTGGACGGCACAGCGCAAACAGACCCTGCGGGATTCCCGCATCGGCACGACCAAAGGACTGCTCGCCCCTTTGGCCAACGAACAATACCGCATAGACCACCTTATTAGTGGTTCCGCCGTCGGGTACTACGGCTCTACCACTGAGACAGTCACCGAACAAGCATCTGCGGGTGCTGATTTTGGAGCGCAGATGGTGGCCGACTGGGAAGCCAGTGCGTTGGCTGGTCAGGGTTCTATCAACAAAATAACTCTGATACGAACCGGACTGGTGCTCAGCGTCCACGGCGGGTTGTTGAAACAACTGGTCCTACCTGCGCGTTTGGGTCTGGCCGCCAGGCTGGGATCAGGGCATCAGGGTCAATCCTGGATTCATGAAACCGACTGGGTCACTGCGGTAACCTGGCTGCACGAACGGGGTCTCACCGGGGTCTTCAACCTGAGTTCGCCGGGACCGGTATCCCAGGACACGTTCAGCCGAACCCTGTCCCGTCAGTTACATCGACCTTATTGGCTAAAAGTACCTGCAGGTCCATTGCGTTGGGGAATGGGCGAACTGGCCGATCTGGTGCTCAATGGCCAGTGGGTCGTCCCCAGCCGGTTAAAGGAAGAAGGCTTCAACTTTAGGTTTCCGGATCTGGAATCGGCCTTGAAAGACCTGATCGGCGGGCGCTGATTGGTGCCCGAATTTCCCGTATACTTCCAGCCTTTAACTGCCTGAATGCCCGGTGACTGACTGGGCGACCAGCTCTTTTAGGAATCCCGAATGTTTGATGTCACGCCGTTTCGCGGCCTTGTTTTTGATATGGATGGCACGCTGGTCGAGAGCGGTCCCCTGCATGAAATAGCCTGGCGGGAAACCCTGTCCAAGTACAATCTGCCCATCGATGCCCGGCTTATGCACAGCCTGGCCGGTGTACCAACGAAGGAAACCCTGCTACGGGTAGCGGCGGAAACCGGGCTACCGCTGAGTGCACCGGTGGAAGAAATGAATGCCTTCAAAGAAGCTCTGGTAGCCGATATGGCGCCCCGCTACGTTAAGGCCACTCGCCTGGCGGACCTGGCGCGCCAACATTATGGCAGCCTGCCCATGGCGGTTGGAACGGGTGCCTATACCGCTGAAGCACGGGAAATCCTGAAGCATTGCGGTATTTTATCGTTATTCGACATCGTCGTTGGTGCCGATCAGGTGGCACACCCCAAACCAGCGGCAGATACCTTCCTGGCCTGTGCCCGGCACCTGGGCTGCCTACCTGAAGAGTGCGTTGTTTTCGAAGATGCCGACCTGGGCCTTGAAGCTGCCCGAGCCGCTGGCATGACCGCCGTAGATGTGCGCACCGAATTTCAGTTCATTAACGACTATTTTTTGAACGGCTGAGACAATTAACCACGGCGAGGCAGCGGCGACAGGCTGGAAAAGCTGTCGTCAACCGCCCGCCAGTGGCCGGTTAGGCGCTGATTCCAGTTACGAATTTCGGGCGCCCTACGCATCTCACTCACGGGCAAACCCAGCCGGTTCAGAATGGCCGTCAGGGCGGTTTCAGCGGCAGGCGCGGAACCGGTATCCATTTTCACGGCGATGCCAGCGTTCAGTTCCGGAATAGCGGCTATATACACACCCTCAGCCCCTACTTTGAGGAACGCCCGGTCTTTTAGTTCTGCCATCACCTCACTGCAATAGCGTCCGGTTCCGGCAACCATCATCGGTTCACTGACCACTGCGTCATACAACTGCATGGCAGCCTGCTGGTACATCGCCGGTAGCTGATCTGGGTCGCCAAAGCGGGCGAAGCCCAGCGCCAGGTTTTTCAGAGGCATGGCCCAAGTGGGCACACTGCAGCCATCCGGTGCTATTGGCATGCCTTCAAGCCGGGTGTCGCAGCAGCTTTCGATACACTCCCGGATAGCCACTTGCACCGGGTGATCAACCTCAATGTAACCCCGGGTCTCCCAACCCATATGCTGCGCCAGTGCCAGCATGCCAGCGTGCTTGCCCGAACAGTTATTGTGACGTGCGCCCGGAGTCTGCTGCTGCCAGGCAAGGTCGACCAGCGCCTGTTGCTGCATCGGCCAATGCTGACCACACTCCAAAGCAGGCTCGTCCAGATTCAGTTTGGCCAGCATGGTCAGTGCCGTCTCGGTATGCATTGCCTCGCCATTGTGGGAAGCACAGGTCAGTGCCAACTCGGCCGGTGTAAACCCAAACGCTTTTGCCGCACCGCTGGCAACCATTGGCAAGGCCTGAAATGCCTTGATTGATGACCGAGGGTAGGTAAGCGTATTGACATCGCCCACCGACCACAGGGTTTCGCCACTGCTGCGCACGATAACCGCCCGACCACGATGGGTGCTTTCAACCGCATCACCGCGAACCACTTCTACCAAAACTGGGTTGGCTGACATTCCTGACCACTCCGACAAATAAACATCTGGCCTCGCACAATATCAAAAAACCGTTACCAGGAGTATGGAGACGGCGGATCAGGCACGACAGCCACGCACCACACCGGTAGACTGACGCCAGTCCCGACAACGGTAAGAGGAGTCAACGATGGCAAGTAAATGGGCACAGCGGTTTTTCCAAATGGCAGAGCTGGTTGGCTCCTGGAGTAAGGATCCCTCCACTCAGGTGGGTGCGGTCATCACTCAGGGCAATCGGGTCGTTTCGCTGGGTTTTAACGGTTACCCGCATGGCGTTTCGGATCGAGCCGACACTGACGACCGTGAGATGAAATACGCTAAAACCATTCATGCCGAGGAAAACGCCATCCTGTTTGCCAAACGGGATCTGGCTAACTGTGAAATTTGGGTCACGCATTTCCCCTGCCCCAATTGCGCGGCGAAAATAATCCAGACCGGCATTACCGTCGTGCACTGCCCGATCCAGACTGCGGATTTCCTGTCGCGATGGGGTGATAAAATCACCATCAGTGAATCCATGTTCGTGGAGGCAGGGGTACAGGTCCACTGGGTCAAGGAACCACAGACCACTCAGTCAAACGCTTAGTCGCACCCCTCTCCTACCAATACCCGAGGTTCGCTCGGCAGCGGCTTCTATATGCTCAGGCTCCCAGTCAGAACAACGCCGTTCTGACGGTACAACAATAACAATGGGAGCCTACCATGAGACAAACGGCCTGTTTTGCCCTACTGTGGCTTGCCTGCACACCCTTGTGGGCGGCCACTGTGCTGGTGATCGAAAGCTATCACCCCGAATACCCCTGGGATGCCGACTACCTTAAAGCCATTGATGAAGTACTCGGTGCCAGCAACGACATCGAAACCTTCTACCTGGACACCAAACGACTACCTCCCTCAGCGTTTGATGCCCGCGCAGATCAGCTGGCCGAACAAACACTGGCATTGGCTCCAGACGTCATTCTGATGGGTGACGACAATGCTCTGGCCTATATGGGACCACGCCTTAAGAACGCGGGCATTCCCGTTGTGTTCTTTGGTGTGAATGGCAACCCGGAACAATACGGCCTGGATGATATGGAAATGCTAACCGGCGTGCTGGAGCGACCGCTGTTTCGCCAGACCGTCCGCCATCTGCGAAAGGTCATGAGTCAGAACAAGCGTTTCCTGGTATTAATGGACAACTCGGAGACCATGCGCAATGCCGTGAACGAAGGCTGGGGCGATGTACGCCAGGTCAACATTCAGGGCAGCCAGCTGGATCTGCTACTGACCAATGAAGCCGAACGTTGGCAGGAAGCCATTCGCACGGCTCATGAGAACTACGATGCCGTTATTTTTGGTACCCACCACACCATCCGATACAGAGATCAGCGCTATGCCGAACCGGCAGATCTGATGGCCATGGCTTATCGGGAATCTCAGGTCCCATTGTTCGCGTTTTGGGATTTCTTTGTTGGCGAAGGCATGACCGCCGGTGGCTATGTCCTGTCGGGCTACGATCAGGGCAAGACCGCTGCGCGGATGGCCGACCTGATTTTGAGAGACATTCACCCCAGCAGCATCCCCATTGTGCAGGGAGAGGCGGGGAACTATCTGTACAGCCGGTCTGGCATGGACCGCTGGAACATCAGCCTGTCGACACTGACAGCGACCCAAACCACCTTTATTGACTAACGCTGCACGCCCACCGTGCGATCAACCCTGATTGCACGGCATCTTTTCGCGATACAGCGCCACTTTATTGCCGGACTGACACTGGTCGACGGTACCTTTCTGGAACCCGCAAAACGGCCAGGGGCCTCTCCCCCCGTGAGCACAGTGATGCACTAACGTTCACGGGTCGCTGGGTCAATGAGCGCGTGGAACGGAACCAGCAAGGTCTGACCCAGTTACGGTATACCGTCAACCTACTATTGACGAACAGAGTCTCAGGCATAAAAAAACCCCAGACCTTCTCAGGCCTGGGGTGGTATTAAAAG
>NZ_JBBECH010000045.1:0-22085 GCF_040881935.1 Saccharospirillum sp.
AGTGTGAATGAGCCGCTACAGGGAAAACAGGTGCTGATTTATTGGCGCTTACGAACAAATTCAAAGCAATTTTATTGAGACTAAAATTCAAGAACTATGTTGATCGTAGGTTTAATTAGCCACTCGATTATTTTGAATCTCCTTTCTTCGAGCAGCCTCTGATTCCTTAAAGTATTTGTACTTCGAAAGATCAAATGTGGATAATATCGTTAATTCTGATAAGGAAAAAGTCACTCTATATGAAACAAGTGTATTTTTCATCCTCTGTTTTTCTTCCATCGACTTCTGTAAATATTGATTAGCAGATGAAGTCAAAATATCAATTACCTCATCATAATCTGTTGTTAGCTCTAGGCACATATCACCTGGATCTCGATACCCAGAAACCAACGGTATTATACTTAATTCATTATGATCAGACTGCCCTCTTGGTCCAATTATTTCATAAGGAACAGCTACGTAACACCTATTATTTTTTAGTGTTATCAAAAGCGTTTTGATTTTCGTTGTCGACATAAAGTGCGAGATAAATTCGCTTTCAGTTGATTTAAGGTACCAGTATAGCTCAGCTTTTTTCCGCAATCTGTTATTGATTGGAATACGTTTTCCGAATTCATGCTTCATAAACTCAAAAATTGAAGCTCGGTTATAAATACGTATACCAATTAATACAAGCACAAAAGAGATAGTCAATATCAACAAAAAATAAATGTTAGTTAAATTTAATGAAGGTAGTCCATTCGAGGTAGCCAACAAAAGCAGCTTAACTTGAAAGTCTCTAAAAATTAAATTAAAAATCCATAAAATAACAAAGGCAATAACAAAAAAAACTAACCCTGTTGTCAAAGCCCTATACACCAAGTGATGACCTTGGTATTTAGGAACTTTAAATTTATAAGCCATTGTGTTTGTTAAAAAAACATACCCGACTATTGCAACACTAATTAGTACAAAAATCCCTCCTTGCATCTATACTATCCTGTAGACATAGTGGTTTCTTTATAATCTCTGACTTGCTCTGTAAGATCATTATCTGACACGAGAGAATTTAAATTTAACCTTACTCCTTGAGAGCTAATTTCAAAATAAACCTCGTCTAACGGAGCTATTTTTTCTTCGCTATCCTGCTTTACACTAGATTTTTTAAAAAACATGTTCCATTTCATATAAATAGCCTCTTGTCATTTTTCTACTAAATAATGTAGCACACTATGCGAAAGATTTAAGAACAACTATTTTTATTTATTTGATAGTCTATAACAAAATAGAATTATTTGTTTTTATTTTATGCCAGTATCTTATAAAGGCTAGTCCAGTTTTTAGTATACTAGACCCCTTTTCAGAATTAATAGTCATCTATATTGTGGTTTTACCGCCAGTTAAAAACAATTTTTCGCTCAATCGAAAAATTTATTATCACGCAAAATCAATAAGTTACATACACTAACTCAAAGGTTACCTCATCGGCGCACTTCCCTCATGCTTCACATACCTCACAGCCCATAGTACACAAAGGGCGCTGCCTCCCCACCTTGCAGCTTGCTCTCCCTAACAAACAGATGAGTATCGATGCCCAGCGCCTGGTGCTCAATCAACCCCCGGCCCCGCTTGCTGGTCGGTGTGCTGGCTCGCTGGCTTTGCCAGTAGAAGGCTCGTCCAACCAGTGGTCCAAGTTGCGGTGGTCTTCGATCTTGGCGCTTTTGTTCAGGGTTATCAGGAGAATGTGGGCTGATTGGCTGGCTAGCACTATGTGCCCGCTGTTCCAGTTGCCGGAGTTGATGGTTTCATTGGACAGCGAGGGTTAAGCTGTTTTCGCTATCTGACCCGAGAGTCGCTCAAGAGCAAGTGAGATACTTCTGTCATCGAAGAGCTTTTGCTTGCGTTGCGCCCATTTGGCACCGGCAGGCCACTCTGCCACCCCGCCTTTAACACCTTCCACACTGGCCTGGCAGCCCTGCTTAAATACTAACCAGTCTACGGTAGACAATAGCTCCATTCCGAACGGGGATTCGAAGCCTTCAATAAGGGCTGTTACCTCTTCCAGCGCTGGCAGGAATGGTTGCGCTTCCGTCTTCAGGTAGGTGTTCACTTTGAGCTTTTTGTCGTCATTAAAGCGTATCAGGTCAGACGGCTTTGCATCTGAGATTCGCTTGTCGGCCTGTAAATAGCTGCCGTCCAATGCATCGAGTAACTTATCTAGATTATGCGCGTACGGGCCGTAGTTCCGGGGCTGGAAATCGAGATTCAACGTGTGCTTTATTCCACTCTTGTCGAGCCCGCGCTGAAGAAACCACGCCAGCTTTTGTATTTCGAGCAGGCTGCATTCCATGCCCAATACGGCGTACCGTCGCACCAGTTCTGCTATTAGGGCACGAGGGGCGGTTAGTGTTTCAACCCCTTTTTTCTTAGCCACGTTCTGGTACTTTTCGACCGGCTCGTAAATCACGATGTCAACATTTTCAAGATCGGCCAGTGCTGCTTCAATTCTGGGCTTAACGTCTAGCCACCTCAACCCGCCGTTCCCGGCACCCAGAGGAGGGATGGCGACGGAACGCACCTGATTGTCGATCAGGAAGGCGTGAAGGTCTTCCAGACCCTGATCAATCCACTCAATCTTCGAACTCGAGCGCCAGTGCTGCTTTGTGGGGAAGTTGAGGATCCAGCGCGGTCCCATGAGTTCATCCGAGCTGGTGACAAACACCTTACCTGTCCTGACTTCGCCCTGTTTGCAGGCAAGCTCATATTCTCTATTGTTATTAGGAAACCTCTCCTTAAACATCAAAGCGATACCCTTGCCCATGACACCAACGGTGTTCACGGTGTTCACAAGCGCTTCGACGTCCGCGTCCAAAAGGTTTCCTGTTGTGTATCTGATCATTGGAAATACCATTTAGGCCGGGTATAAACCGGCAGATTCAACCCACTCGTGTTGATCATCAATTCTAGTTCAGATCGTACCGTGTCCGAATGGCAGAAGACACCCAATAGCCCACCAACCGGGCACTGGCCGTATACCAAAGCTTCCGCCTGATACCGTTCGAACTTGCCCGGGTCATCCAGGTCGCGCCGGAAGTCCCTGTTTTGCAGGAGCGGCCAGTCAATTACATTAAGATCTGAAAGCTCGGTATAAAACTTGGCCCAAGCATAATAAGCATGGGAATCAGTAAACACGAAGGGAATGTTCTGCTTTGCCAGCTCGTGCAGGCTAGAGACCAAAATGACTATGTCGTCATTCGCACGCCTTACAATACCCCCATAGCCTGTACGAATATTGTTCAACATAGGCGAGAAAGGGGTGAAATAGAACGGCACATAGTCGTTAAGAACGCCTCCGGGCCCCACCGGAACCGGGTGATTAGCCCGTTTGTCGATCAACTCAGGATTCCCGATCGACACCCAATCTTCGGCCAATTGGCCACTGTTGACGGCATGCAACCCGTTTGTGATGACCCAGGGCATGTTGTGCCGGTGAACAATCCTCCAAATGAGCGCCTTGGCTGGGTTTAAAGTGCTGGCATAGTTGAAAGCCATCTACTTAGCCCTTCCATAGGGGTGACTCTTATACCGGGGGTCATTCATCTGGCCACGCAGTTCATCGCAGTTGAGGCAGAAGGTGGTGAAGAGGACCGTTTTCCTGATAGCCATAAATACCGGGTTCGCTAATCTTTTGATTTCACAAGAAAACCGTTGGGCTTGTTCCCCCTGCAATGGTTGCATTGGTTCAAGCAGGGCGACTAGATAGTTCAGTAAAAACGGAAAGGCACCGGCAAGTCAATCGCCAGGCCACTCAATGTTGCTCCCGATCACAACTCATGGAGCCTAAGCAGCCCGTAATACACTAAACCCCTCAAACAACCGCTCAGGCAAGGCAGATTCCAACCCCAGCGTAATACTCATCGGCTTCCCACCCTGGCTGCTCAACACCTGCGCCGGCCCAAGAGCCCGGTATGGTGCGCCCTTCTTTGTTCTCACAAACAACTGAAACTGCCAGCCGTTGGTCTTCTGCTCCAGATACCGCTTGCCCGCCTCTGTTCTCGGGCCTGCCGAGTTCTGGGTCTGCCAGTGGAAGCGGTCCCGACTGATGGCGTAGTCGTGGTAGGCCACGCCTTCGTGGCGGGCTTCGCTTTTATCGAGGGTGATGAAGATCAGTTCGGTTTTCTGGTCGTGCAGGCGCAATACGCCTTCCCGGAATTCGGGTCGGCTGTCTTCGGTCCAGCGGCCTACGGCGGTTAGGATCTCACGTAGCTGGTAGGCGGCGTGCAGGCGCAGCGGTGTGTGTTCCAGGCCGGGTAAGGGCTTGAACCTGTGGTAGTGCCGGGTTTGCAGCACTTCCGCCAGGGCTTTGAGTTCCTGGTCGCTGGTTATGCGGTAGCTGGCTGGGTCTTCCGCGACCTGGGCCAGCAGTTCCCATTGGGCCGGGTCGTCCTGGTGCAATAGGGCGGCGAAGCGTTTGCTGAAGTAGGTTTCCTCAGTGCTGCCATTGCCGGTGATGAGCCCGGCGGCGCGCTGCAGGTTGGTCCAGCCGCTGTTGGTGTTGGTGCTGTGGGAGCGGTAGATGTCTTCCAGTTCCAGGTCGTGGTCGGTTAGGAAGGCGCTCAGGCTTACCTGGTTGCTGCCTTTCAGCGCGGCATAGCGGGCGAGCTCGGTTTGCAGGCGTCGCCAGTTCTGGTTAATGGCCTGTTTCAGGCTGCGCAATATGTGTTCGCGGGCGGTTTTGTGCAGTTGCAGGTGGCAGCCGCTGGGCAGTCTGGCGAAGCCGTGCTCGACTGAATCGGCAATCTCCCGGCGTGAGAGGCCGGTGATGCTGCTGTACAGGGTGTCGAACCGGAAACCATCCTGATACAGGCCCACAAAATCGAGTACCAGGCAGCTTTCTTTGCCTTCATAAAGCCGCAGGCCGCGGCCGATTTGTTGCTGGAAGACGGTGGCGCTTTGGGTGGGGCGCAATAGCAACAGGGTGTCGACGAAGGGTAAGTCGATGCCTTCGTTGTAGAGGTCGACAGTGACGATGACGTTGATCTCGCCGTTTTGCAGTTGGCGCGGGGCGGCGTTGCGGTCGTCTCGGCTGGTTTGACCGGTCACCAGCCGGGCGTTGATGCCGGCCTGGTTGAATTGCCCGGTCATGAACTCGGCATGCTCAACGGATACACAGAACGCCAGGGCTTTGCACTGGCTAGTATCGGCCACCAGGTTGCGCCAGTTGTTGATGATGGTGCGGGCGCGCATCTGGTTGCCGGTCAGCAGGTTGCTGAGCTGTTGCTGTTCCAGTTGCGGCTGGCCCCAGTTAATTGCGCGGTAGTCTTCGCCGTCGTCGCAGCCATAGTATTCGAACGGGGCCAGCAGTTGCAGGTCGAGTGCGTGCCACAGTCGCAGTTGGGCGGCGGGTGTGCCGTCGGGCCGGTTGTGGAAGTGACGCAATATGTTTTTGCCATCGTGGCGTTCCGGGGTGGCGGTCAGGCCCAGCAAAACGGCAGGCTCTACCGTGGTCACGAACTGCTCGAACCCTTTGGCTTCGATGTGGTGGCATTCGTCGATTACCACCACTTGCCAGTAGTCGGCCCCCTGTTGCGCCAGCAGTGCCTGGCTTTGCAGGCTCTGGATGGTGGCGAACAGGTGGTTGTGTTGCTCGGGGTCGTGGTGGCCGGTCAGCAGGTCAGCAGGTCACCGAAGTTCGGGTCGTGCAACACTTGGCGATAGGTATGCTGGGCTTGTTTTAGAATCTCCTCCCGGTGCGCGACAAACAACAGCCGGGGCTGACCGCCCTGCTCCCGGGCAATGCGCCGGTAGTCGAACGCGGCCATTACGGTTTTACCGGTACCGGTTGCCGCCACCAGCAGGTTGCGGGTGCGGCCGTGTGCGCGTTCGTTGTCCAGTTGTTCGAGGATATCGGTTTGGAACGGCTTGGGTATCAGGTCGAAAAAGGTCGGCAAGCCAATGGGTGCGTCATACTGGGTCGATTCCCGTTTCAGGGCGCTGCGCAGGGCGGCTTGGTGGTCGCTGTTGTTCGGGTCGTAGGGTTGGAATTCATTGTCGAGCCACAGGGTCTCGAAGTGCGCTTTGGCCCGGCTGAACAAATCGGGCTGGCCATGCTGGGTGAACTTCACCGTCCATTCCAGCCCGCCCATCAGCGCCGCGCCGGAGAAGTTGGCGCTGCCCACGTAGGCGGAGCCAAAACCGGTATCCCGCTCGAACAGCCAGGCTTTGGCGTGCAACCGGGTGCGCCGACCGTCCAGCGAGACCCGCACTTCGCAGTTCGGTAATTCGGCCAACTGGTTCAGGGCTTTCTGGTCGGTCGCGCCGGTGTAGGTGGTGGTGAGCACGCGCACACTGGCCTGACTTCGGCCCTGGCCATCGGTTGCGGTAATGGCCTTCAGGCGGTCGAGCAGTTTGCGCACACCGGATACGGTGATGAAGCTCACCAGAATATCGACATGGTTGCAGCTGTTCAGCTCGGCCTGCAGTTCGTGCAATAACGCCGGGGAATCTTTGCCTGCGGTGAACAGCCAGGGCTGAGCCAGGCCAATCGCCGGGAGGTCAGGCTTGAGCCCCTTGGGGTGAATTGCGCGCAGGGCCTCAGGTGTGGAACTGATGATATTGCCGGGTACCGGGGGTTGCTGCAGGGAGGCAAGCAGTTGGTTGGCCCAGGCTACTTGTGCTTCGGCTTTCTTCGTTGTTTTTGTGGCTTTAATGCCATTCAAACGCGCCAGCAAGCGCTCGGCTACGGCCGTGGCCAGACGCTCCGGCAAGTTCGCTTGGCTGATCTTCTCGTAGGTGGCTTCCAGCAGGGATTCGTCCACTTGCCGGTGAAGGTCATCGGTTGCCAGTAGGTCGTAGAGGCCCTGGTAAAGCTCTTCCATGTTGGGGTTCCCGGTTTTACTGCGGTAACCAGGTTCGCATGGTTTGGGTGGGGATGCCAGAGGGTGAGGTTGATTGGGCCGCCGTCCAGCTTGCGCTGCCGCTCTGATGCGCCTTTCCAGGTTTATACCTGCCAGGGGCTGAGCTATCATGATGGTGTAAATACTGCAGCTACCCACTATGGAGGCGCTATCATGCAGCAGGCTCATACCACCAAACAGGAAGCGCTGGACGCCATCCAACGATTACCTGACAACGCAGACACCGAAGCCATCATCTATCAGCTCTATGTGCTGGAGAACATTCGTCGCGGCCAGCAAGATGCCACCAAAGGCAATACTCAATCGGCTGAAGAGGTAATGAAGGATATTCAATCGTGGTGAAGTGGACTAACCATGCCACAATCCAGCTTCGCCATATTTACGATTACATTGCTCAGGATTCGCCACTGTATGCCAGGTTAGTAAGTGAAGCTTTGGTGCAGAAAACCATTGGCCTGGACGAACTACCCCGTAGAGGTCACAAGGTACCGGAACTGAACGAAGAGTCGGTGCGTGAATTAAGCCTTTATTCCTATCGGATTCTATACGAAGTCAAATCTGATGGTAGTGTCGAAGTTCTTGCTGTGATCCACAAACGGCGCAATGTAGAGCCGGATGACATTCCGAGGGAGCCATAGAGCTATTCTTCAATGCCGCGAACTTGCCTTAACCTCTCAAACAACCGCTCAGGAAGACAGCTTTAGATCGCCTTTGCACTAAGACTCAGGGTGCATTGATCCGGGTAATCTGTGCTTGCTCAATCTGCTTGCGCTGGCGCTCTGATGCACCTTCCAGGACCTTGGCATAGATCCGCTTCTTCTCTTTAGACGACGCATACCGGATGAAATCTGAAAATGCGGTTGACGCCACTTTGGGTTGACGGCGGAACATTGTTCGAGGCCTCTTGGGTGTATAGTGATCAACTGGGTCAAGAACTCGCGACTGTATTCTTGACCAACATATCAGTCAATGCGACTGATGGGCCTCCCAACTATGAAACTTTGCTGTCGAAGACGTAGCTGTTGTCGGGCAGGCTGAGGATGTCGGTTTTGTTGGTACGGTCTGGGCTTGCGGTCAGCCCGAAACCTCAACCGGCACCAAGATTGTGCCCCACTCACCCACTTCGTTGAGAAACCGCTCGCGCAGCTCGAGCCCTATTTGGACAGCCATCTCAAATGAAAATTAGAAAAATCGCTATAAGCTTGGTACTCACCTGGATTTTACTGTCGGCAACCGCATCCGCCTGTTGCAGTGGCTCAGAGTCACTAACCCAAACTGACTTTATTGGGCAATGGAATATGTTGATTGGTGATTTTTCCAACGGATTGATCGTAAACGACGATTTCAGTGGTAGTTTTTACAACCTGGTGAACGGGAATCGCGTTAGCGGGCTCTCGTTTGCTTCGGACGACGTTACATTCCATGATGATTTGATAATCATCGATGTCTATATGACCCGACCAAGGGGTTTGATTCGCCGGTTTACGTTGTCTGGCTGGAAGTCGTCTAATACGACAAGAATTTATGGTTACATGTATCTGTATGATGGATTCGGCCGCCAATTCAATGGAAAGGCAGTGATGCTCGATAAGGTCGAATAGTGGCACTTCGGCAATTTCAACCTTGACTCGATAGAACACGGTCTAAAAATTCCGCGTCAAGGCAAATTCGCGACTTCTAGTTCAATGATTTTATCCACTCGATACCACACACGGGACCAAAAAACAGGTCGGCTGCCGAGAAGCCGATCCTGATACTCTTCTGCTCAACGAAGCACACAATCGAGTGTCGTTAGTCTCTTTGTTCTTGAGGCTTTTCTACCGTGACTCCTGACTGAGTCTTTTCTACATTCTTACTGAATGCTTTTGTAATGGCAAAGTCAGTAATTACGAATACCGTTAGGTAAATAGCCACGTCCCAGTACCCGGGAAAAGAGTCACTAAACTTGCTAGATAGCAGTAGTAATAAAAGCAAGGTTAAAAATCGGGCTAAATATATCATTTACCATTCCTTATAGGTTTACTCGATCAATCCTTTTCACTAAAGCGCTCGAATTTGCATAGCCTTATTTTGAGACTGAATCTCAAACAAATCTGAAACCTTCACCAGGTCACTCAGCTTCTTGTACCCATAGTTGATGGGTGAAAACGAGCTATTGTTGGAGATATAGGCGCCAACGGCACCCAAATGCGCCCAGCCCTCTTCATCCGAAGTCTGCTCAACGGCGGTTCTCAACAGCTTTACAAGGGCCGTGTTCATCCTCAGCTCGTTTCTGCTTTGCTTCTTCGGTGATGGATGCGCTTCGGCCTTGGCAACGGTGTTTGCCGCAGGCTCTTGCTCCTCTACCGCCTCCAGATTCTCCGTATAAATAAACTGGGAACAGGCATCCACAAAGGGCTGGGGCGTCTTTTTCTCGCCGAAGCCATATACCGTGAACCCACTTTCGAGCAGGCGCATGACCAGGGGTGTGAAATCGCTGTCGCTGGTCATGAGTGCAAAGGCATTCACATTGTCACCATACAATAAGTCCATCGCATCGATAATCATGGACGCATCGGTCGCGTTTTTGCCTTTGGTGAGGGCAAATTGTTGAATCGGGCGGATGGCGTTTGGGTGAACCTTCTCGATCCAGCCTTTCATGTTCGGGTTGTTCCAGTCGCCATGGGCATGGCGAACGTTTACTTTCCCGTACTTGGCGAGTTCTTCCAGCACGCCTTCTATGGCCCGGTGGCTGACGTTGTCGCAGTCTATCAGCAGTGCGATATTTTGGTTTAACGCCATTGAGCGTATCTTCCCTGACAAGTTCGTAGTGGTTCAAGCATAGCAAAATGCTGGTGATGCAGCAGCGAGTGTTACGCTGTTTCGCTATCTGGCCCGAGAGTCGCTCAAGAGCAAGTGAGATACTTCTTTCATCGAAGCGCTTTGGCTTTCGTTGCGCCCATTTGGCACCGGCAGGCCACGCTGCCACCTCGCCTTTAACACCTTCCACACTGGCCTGGCAGCCCTGCTCTGATACCAACCAGTCTACGGTAAACAATAGCTTCATTCCGAAAGGGAATTCAGGCTGATGTGGATCACATCATGTCATGGTTGGACAACACCTGAGCCTCATTCCAGACTATGAGGCTCAGGGAGTATTAGTTACATTGTTCGAACTTGGAATTACCCTCAACACCCTGTTAACTCAAAAGGCGCCAGCATATGACTGACCAGACACCGAACCCAAGCCCCAATCAGGATGGCGACCGCAGCTCACTGGAGAGAGCCGTCGAATATACGCTCTGGAACAGCCGTTTCCTGGTGTTGTTTGCTGTGGCGTCGAGTCTGCTGGGTGCCCTGGTGCTGTTTATCATCGCCAGTCTCGACATTCTTTCGGTGATGGTGGACGCCTGGCACTACTATACCGGCGCCAGCGATGTCGATATTCACGATACGGTGGTTACCAACATCATCGTTGCCGTCGATATCTACCTGATCGCCATTGTGCTCATGATCTTTGGCCTGGGTATCTACAAACTGTTCGTTTCCAGAATCGAACCAGCCAGTACCAAGGATGCTTCCCATCCGTTCAATGTGCGTTCGCTGGACCAGCTCAAAGATAAGATCGCCCGGGTGGTGATACTCGCGGTCATCATCGAGTTCTTCCGGGCGGTGGTCGACATTCACTTTCAAACGCCGATGGATGCCATTTTGCTGGCACTCTCAGTTCTGGCACTGGCTGCGGCCTTGTTCCTAATGAGTCTCGCGCATAAGTTCGACCAGACTCATGGGGACAAATAATGGCCGAAGGCTATTGGCTATTCAATCGGGCCCGGGTAGCCGTGCCGGTGCTGCCCCGCCACTGGCAGCGCCTGAGCAGTGAGTCGATGAGCGTTTTATTTTAAAAGAGGCAAATAGGCATAGCGGGTTTACACTGGTAATTGATGGCAATACTCTTTCCATTGCTATACAAGACATCGTCCCCTGTCTGTGAGGTGTCAGTAACTGACTCTACCCAACCCACAGCAGGTCTGCATGAAACCCGAATCCTCTCGATTTTTCTCACACACGACACCGGCCAGATGGCTGGGGTGGTGCCTGGTGTTCGCTCCCTGTTGGTTGTTGCTCACCGGTGGCGATGGCTGGGGTTTCGGGGTTGTCGCGGTCGCCGGGTCGGCTGCTGTAGCGGTGTGGCTGGGTGCCTCTGTACGACTGCCTGGCTGGCGGCAGTTGCCTGGGTTTATGGGGTTTCTACTGCGTGCGGCTATTCAGGGCGGCTGGGACGTTGCACGTCGGGCCTGGTTACCTTCCTTACCCATATCACCGGGCTGGGTGGAGTATTCACTGCGCACCGAGGACGAGCGGGTGCGGGTTTTATTGTCGGCCATCATCGGCATACTGCCGGGCACCCTGGCACTCAGGGTCGACGAAAACCGTCTGGTTATTCATGCTCTGGACATCCACCAGGACTGGCGTTCGACGATTGTGGCGTTGGAATCACGTCTGGTTTATCTGCTTCTGGGGCGCGCCCTATGAGCGGGTTTATTACGGTGATGGGGTTAATAATGGTGATCGTACTGACCGTCCTGTTGCTGGCCTTACTGGCCAGTCTGGTGCGGGTGGTGCGGGGGCCCACCCGGGCAGACCGGTTACTCTCGGTACAGATGATGAGCACCGTCGGCACCGGAATACTCCTGCTGATGGCCCACTACGGACAGCAGCCAGCACTCATTGATGCCGCGCTGATCATCGCGCTGCTGGCCGCCGTCATCAACGCTGCTTTGGTACAACTGCTGCGAGCCCCGCGCCATGACTGAGGTGTGGGGCTTAATCAGCGGGCCGGTCGCGCATGCCGTCGCCTATGGCTTTTTGCTGATTGGGGCGTTCTTTTTTATCTCCGGCACACTCGGCGTACTGCGCTTTCCGGATATCTACACCCGGCTCCATGCCATCACCAAGGCCGACACCCTGGGGCTGGGTTTTATCGTGCTGGGGTTGTGTCTGATCTCGGGCAGTGCGCGCACAAGCCTGCTGATGATTGGAGTCTGGGTGCTGGTTATGGCCTCGGGCGCGACCGCTTGCCAGTTGCTGGCCCGTTATGAACAGGATGACACCGACAGGGAGCGCCGGGATGACCGCTGACGGTTTTTTTGATGCACTGCTGGCCATGTTAATCGTCAGCCTCGCTTGCGGTGCCCTGTACAGCCGGTCGCTGTATCGTGCCGTGGTGTTTTTTATTGCCCTGGGTTTGAGCCTGGCACTGGTGTGGGCACGGCTGAGTGCACCGGATCTGGCACTGGCCGAAGCAGCCATCGGCGCAGGCCTGACCGGTGTATTGCTGTTGTCGGCCCTCAAACATCAAGCCGCCGAACCACTCCGCCCCATGCGACCCAGCTTTCAATTGTTAATGGCTGTTCTGACCGGGGTGACGTTTTTACTGGTGCTGACGACGGTCTGGTCTATGCCAGCCGGTATGGCTCAGGTCGGGCAGCTCGCGTTGAACTCCGTTAATGACAGCGGAGTTGAGCATCCGATCACCGCCGTTCTATTGAATTTCCGGGCCTGGGATACCTTGTTGGAATTACTGGTGGTGGTGTTGGCGCTGCTGGGTGTACGGCAACTCAAGCTGCCGAACGACAGGCTTCCCGTCGCCTGGCCTCTGCTGCTGGCCTGGAGCAAGCTGTTAGCCCCGCTGAGTTTGCTGCTCGGTGTGTATTTGCTGTGGCGCGGTGCCGATGCACCCGGTGGTGCCTTTCAGGCCGGAGCACTTATCGGCTCTGGCCTGCTGATGCTGAAACTGGTGGGCCTGGCCCCAACCACGCCCTGGTCGCACTGGGGTATCAGGTTGCTGGTGCTGCTCGGCAGCTTCACGTTTCTGCTGGTCGCGATGGCAACGGACGTGTTCGGGGCGGGCTGGTTAACTTACCCGCCGGGCTGGAACAAGGCGCTTATTTTGCTGATCGAAGTGGCGGCAACGGCGTCCATTGCCCTGTCACTGGCGATGCTGGCGGGCAGCGACCACCGGGAGCTGAACCAATGACGGACGTTCAGCTGTTTGTGGGCCTGGGCCTTCTGCTCTGGTTGTTGGGGTTGCATGCGGTGATGACCCACCGTCACACCATTCACCGGTTAATCGCCATCAATGTCAGCGGCAGTGGCGTCTTCCTGGTCATGGTCAGCCTCGCCAGTCGGGGGGAGGGGGTCGACCCGGTGATGCAGGCGCTGGTGGTAACCGGCCTGGTCGTGGCGGTCTGCGCCACCGCCTTTGCCTTGCGTCTCGGCAGTGCACGGCAACAGTCTCATGATGAAGCGGAGAGCCCGTCTTGAGCTGGGCGTTGCTCAGTTTGGCCAGCCCCTTGCTGGCTGCCTTGCTGGCCTTGATGATTCGCCACGGGGCAGACCGGATTGTACTCGGTGCAACGCTGATCAGCCTGATCGCCGCGGTGCTGGCCCTGGCAAGCATAAACGGAGAACAACCGGTTTCCCTGAACCTCGGTGGCTGGGAACAGCCATTGGCCATTCGCCTGGAGCTCGGTCACCTGAGCGCCTTGCTGATGATTCTGACCGGTACCCTGCATTTGCTGGTGGGTCTTTATAACCGGGTCAGTGACCACGGCACCTCGTCTCGCAGCGATTACTGGCCCCTGTCGGCTCTGATGCATGCGGTGCTGCTGGCCTTATGGCTGTCGCGTGATCTGTTTAACTGGTTTGTGACCCTGGAGCTGCTGAGCCTGGCGGCCGTGGCGATGGTAACGCTCAGCGGACCCAAGGCCTATGCTGCTGCGCTGCACTACCTGATGCTGTCGCTGATGGCCTCACTGTTCTATCTGCTCGGCATTGCCCTGCTCTATGGCCAGGAGGGTGTACTCGATATTAACCAACTGGCGCAACAGTTGACCGACACGCCCATTACCCGCCTTTCACTCCTGCTGATGACCCTGGGGCTGATGATGAAAGCAGCGCTCTGGCCACTGTATCTGTGGCTGCCGGATGCCCACGCGAACGCGCCAACGGCGGTCAGTGCGCTGCTGTCGTCACTGGTGGTGAAAGGGCCGGTGTTTATTTTATGGATGATTCTATGGCATCTGGCACCGGCGCCCTTTGCCGAGCAACTCGGGCTGGTACTTGCGCTGTTCGGTGGGGTGGCGCTGCTGGCGGGTGCCTGGTCAGCCATGACCACCCCTTATCTGAAAACACTGGTCGCCTATTCAACCGTGGCCCAACTCGGCTATGTGCTGATTGCGCTTGGCCTGTCGTTGCGCTGGCAGGCCCTGGAACTGGCCACGGCACTGTGGCTCTTTATCATCGCCCACGCCCTGGCCAAGGTGTCCGCCTTTCTGGCCGCCGGTGAGATGCAGGGCACCTATGGGCGCAAGGAGTTGACGGTGGTGAAGGGCGCCACCCTGACCATGCCGGTGGCCATGTTTGCCTTTGCCATCGCCGGCGGCAGCCTGATCGGGCTGCCGCCCAGTGGTGGTTTCCTGGCCAAATGGATTCTGCTGCAACCGATGTTTACCAGCCCGGCTCACTGGCCCTGGGCCTTTACTATTCTGGCCGGTACCCTGGCCAGCGCGGCCTATGTTTTCCGGGTGGTTTCACTGTCGTTCGACCAGCCAGACATCACACCCGGCAGTCTCACCCAAAACCTCCCCGCTCAGTGGCTGAGCCTGCTGCCCGCCTTGCTGGTCTGGGGGCTGGCACTGCTCAGCCATCCATTACTGCTGTGGCTGAGTCGCGGGGCCGTGGTATGAATTTTCTGCAGCAGGCGATGCCCTTGTTGGTTGTGCTCAGCTCGCTGATTCCGGGCCTGATCATCTTCACGCTGCGTGAAGACCAGAGAGCACTGCGTACTTTTCTAAACCTGGCGGGGGTCAGCGTACAGCTGGTGCTGGTCGCACTGATGCTGCTGGGTGTGAGCCGGGGCTTCAGCTTCAAGCTGCAACTGCCGTTCATCCCCAATGCCGACCTGATTCTTCGGGCCGATGCGCTGTCACTGCAGTTTGTCACCCTGTCTTCCGTGCTGTGGCTGGCTACCACTCTGTATGCCATTGGCTATCTGAAAGGCTCGGCGCAGCACTCCCGCTTCTTCGGGTATTTCAGTCTGTGCGTCAGCACAACGGTAGGGCTGGCGCTGGCGGGCAATCTGATCACCTTTCTGTTGTTCTACGAACTACTCACCCTGACGACCTTTCCGCTGCTGGTACACAGAGGTACCCGGGAAGCGCTGAAAGCAGGCAAGATTTATCTGGCCTATACCCTCACTGGCGGTACGCTTTTATTGCTCGGCATTGTCGTGTTGCACAGCCTTGCCGGCAGCCCTGAATTCATGACCAATGGTTACCTGCAGGCGTTTCAGGATGACCACAGGCTGACCCTGACCCTGGCCTTTGCGCTGCTGATCGCTGGCCTGGGCGTAAAAGCGGCGCTGTTTCCGTTGCACGGCTGGTTACCCCGGGCCATGGTGGCACCGGCACCGGTCAGCGCGCTGTTGCATGCCGTTGCTGTGGTCAAGGCGGGTGCCTTTGGCATCATTCGGGTGGTCCACGATGTCTATGGCATCAGTCTGGCGCACACCTTGAACCTGATGTCTCCGTTGCTGTGGCTGGCTGCCTTTACCATTATTTTCGGGTCGGTGATGGCGTTGCGTCAGAACGAAATAAAAAAGCGTCTGGCCTATTCAACGGTGAGTCAGGTGTCTTACATCACCCTCGGCGTTGCCTTGCTCGGGCCCATTGCCGCCATCGGCGGTCTGGTGCACCTGGTGCATCAGGGGCTAATGAAAGTCACCCTGTTCTTTTGCGCCGGTATCTTTGCCGAGACGCTGCATGTCCATCGCATTCAGGACATGAACGGTATTGGTCGCCGCATGCCCCTGACCATGGCGGCCTTCACCGTGGGGGCCCTGGGCATGATGGGTCTGCCGCCCATCGCGGGCTTTGTCACCAAATGGTATCTGGGCATGGGCGCGCTTGAGATGGGGCAGCCCTGGGTGCTGCTGATTCTAGTCGGGTCGGGCATTCTCAATGCCCTGTATTTTCTGCCGCTGATCTACCGTGGCTGGTTTGGCCTGGCGCCCGAGCGATGGCCGGAGGATACCGGGCTGGGCGGCGGCATCCCTGGCTGGCGTGAAACCCACTGGATGCTGCTGGCACCGACGCTTTTTACGGCCCTGGCGTCAATTCTGGTGGGCGTACTGGCGGGCACTCCCATCAGTCCGCTCGCCTGGACTCACTTCATTGTTAACCCGGAGTTCGGGTTATGACCGGCTTTTTCTGGTTGGGCATCATAGTGCTGCCACTGTTATCGGCACTGTTGCTGCTGGACGCGGGCAAGCGCTGGCGACCGCTGATCTGGCTGGCACCCCTTCCCGCCTTAGGTCTGGCCTGGTTTCCGCTTGAGGTGCTGAGGGTGGATTTTCTCTGGCCCGGCGCCCGCTGGGGGGTGGAAGACGATCTTGCCAGAAACTGGCTCGGCTTTACCGCCCTGCTCTGGCTGGGCGCCGGACTTTACGCCTGGCAAAACCACAAGGATGACCCTCACGCGCCCCGTTTTCAGGCATTCTGGCTACTGACCCTGACCGGCAATCTGTTGCTGCTGATCGCGCTCGATGGCATCAGCTTCTATGTCGGCTTCACACTGATGAGCATCAGTGCCTATGGTCTGATCATTCACAAGGGCGGTCCTGGACCGATACAAGCCGGCCGACTCTATGTGCAACTGGCAATTCTGGGTGAAATGCTGATCTACGCGGCCCTGATGCTGCGCATTCAGGAAGCCGAAGGCTCTTTGCTGCTGTCCGACTGGCAACAGAGCCCAATCTCCCCGCTCACGGCCAGCCTGTTACTGGTTGGCTTTGGGATTAAAGCGGGTTTTTTCCCGCTGCACATCTGGCTGCCACTGGCGCACCCGGCTGCGCCGCCGGCGGCCAGTGCGGTGCTCTCCGGCGCGATGATCAAAGCTGGCATCCTGGGCCTGTGGCGCTTTTTGCCGGAAGCCGATGCCAACCTGGCGAACTGGTCACCCTGGCTGATAGCCCTGGGACTGGTCAGTGCCTTTTACGGAGTCGCGCTGGGCCTGTTGCAAACCCGGGTCAAAACGGCGCTGGCCTATTCATCAATCAGCCAGATTGGCTATTTGCTGGTAATTCTCGGGCTGGCCCTTGGGACCGTGCATGACGTCAGTCCCTGGCCCGCGGCACTGGCGCTGTTTGGCGTGCATCACGGCCTGGCCAAGGGTGCCTTGTTTATGGGCGCGGGCCTGGCGATGACGGTTAAATTGCCGCGCTCTGCCTGGGTTCTGATGACCCTACCAGCGCTGGCATTGGCAGGCTTGCCACTGACCGGTGGCGCCATCGCAAAAACCGCCCTGAAAACCGGGGTCTACGACAGTGACCTGACGATGCTGATCACCCTGCTCAGCCTCGGCTCGCTGACCACCACCTTGCTGGTGATCCGCATCATGGTACTGATGCGGCAAGCAAACGAGGCGATAGCGAACCATAACCGCATGCCCCGCGCCTATTGGTGCAGCTGGGGCCTATTGTCACTTACCCCACTACTGCTGCCCTGGCTGTGGCCAGTGTTCATCGACAACCGGTCGAAGGCGCTGGCTGCCGATGCGCTCTGGGATCAGATGTCGCCCATCCTACTGGCGTTTATCCTTTACGGCATCGTCAGCCGGTTAATGGCCGGCAAAACCCTGCCCGACCCTGGTCTGGGCCTCTCGCGGTGGATATCGCTGCGCCTCAAAAAGGGGCTACAGCCAGCCAAACCCGCAACCAGCCCGCCAGCGGAGCCAGCCCGGGCCTTACCACCGCTCGGTACCCGCTGGCAGAAACAAACCGACAGCGTGACGCTGGCCAGCGCCTTGCTGGCCGCGTTGCTGCTGTTGCTGATCGGGTGGCTGGTCTGAGTCGTTGACCCGGGCGCATCTGGCTGCAACCAGACCCAGTCACCCACCTAACGCGCATTTATGAAAAGCTCGGTGTACGCGACAAGGGTGCACTGGCGACCCGGCTTGGCAGGGTTGGGGACCTGATCATCCGCTCTGATCATTAACAGCACCTCCTTAAGCACAGAGTTCACGAATAACAAAGCCTCCGGTAGACGCTGATTGCATTATTTGTTCCTATAATACTGATATAAACGTTACCCATGACTGGAGGAAATATGTCGATAGAAGTTGGCGGTTTTTTTGGCCTGATTTTACTGATCTGTGTTATTTACGGCATTTTGAAGACGGCTCAGAGCAGCGCCGGGACTGGCAGCAAGGTCCTGTGGATCCTTATCATGCTGCTGATACCCTTCCTCGGCTTTATTCTGTGGCTGTTGCTGGGCCCCAAGCGATAGTTCGAGAGTACCGTGTCAACGCTTGTTTTTCAGGGCTTTCATGGTCAGCTCATAGCCCAGCTCGATCATTTCGGCACCCCGGTGGAAATCCAGAATGCCGCATGCATCGACGGGTACTTCTATCAGCAAATCGGGCTCGAAAGCGGCTAACTGGTAGCGGGCGATGCGGTCCTGCATGGCTTCAACAGATTGGGCGAAAATATCAACAACCGAGTCGTTGTTACTCTGCGTTTCACCAGTCAACCCCAGTGATTGCCGGGTCTGCTGAAACCACTGTATCAGCTTGTTCGGGTGTTCGGCGGCGGGTATTTTGTCTGGCAGGTCTGCTGCTGTCTGAGACGTATTTCCGTTCAGTGAAACCACGACGTTAAACTCGGCATCATGATACAACATTGGCGTCATCGGCAGTGGACTCAACAATCCACCGTCGACCAGCAGCCGGCCCTTACGGTGCTCCGGCGTGAAAAAACCGGGAATGGCAATGGAGGCTCGAATGGCGTCGAACATGGAGCCCCGGGTAATCCAGACCTCCTCTCTTTTTTGAATATCGGTCGCGACCGCGCTGAAAGGTAGATTGAGTTCTTCGATTTGGGTATCACCCACCAGCTCAGCCAGTCGATCCATGATTCGATCGCCTTTGAACAGGCCAACCCGGGAATAGGAGAAATCCAGCAATTTCCAGATATCTCCCAGGGAAAGATTGCTGACCCAATCGGCGTAGTCGTCCATTTTATTAGCCGCGTAGAGCCCCCCAACCAGAGCGCCAATCGAGGAACCGGCAATGGAACTGATCTGATAGTCCCCATCGTCTTTAAGCGCCCGCAAAACACCAATGTGAGCCAGCCCGCGAGCGCCACCACTGCCCAGCGCTATGGAAGTTTTCTTCACTCTGTGTCTCTCTTATTGAATTTATGGCCCAGGGAGTCTGTTGGACTTAAGGGGATCAAAGCAAAAAGCCTACACCTACCGCCGCCTGATGACTATGGGGTAAACCCCGCCAGAAACTGGACATCCATACAGTTATTGACCATACTTTTTGATCAGCTGTATCACCCCGACGTCTGCCCATGCGCAAAATACTCCACAGCGATGCCGATTGCTTCTACGCGGCCGTTGAAATGCGCGACAACCCCGAGTTGCGCGGCATCCCCCTGGCCGTGGGCGGCGCGGTAGATCGTCGTGGCGTGATTGCGACCTGCAACTACGAAGCCCGCGCCTACGGTGTCCGGTCTGCGATGTCGACCGCCATGGCGTTAAAAAAGTGCCCGCACCTGACGCTGGTGCACGGCCGCATGGACGTTTACAAGGAAGTCTCCAGCCAGATCTTCGATATCTACCGCCGCTATACCAACCTGATCGAGCCGCTCTCTCTGGACGAAGCCTATATGGATGTAAGCGATAGCCTGGCCTGCCAGGGCAGTGCCACGCGCATGGCGGAGGCGATTCGGGAGGCGGTAAAACGGGAAGTCGGATTAACGGTGTCTATTGGCGTAGCGCCCAATAAATTTCTCGCCAAAATTGCCAGCGACTGGAACAAACCGGACGGTTTGAAAGTCATTCTGCCGGATGAGATCGACGCCTTTGTGCTCGACCTGTCGGTCACTAAACTCCACGGCGTTGGCCAGCGCACCGCCGAACGGTTGCACGCCCAGGGGCTCTACACCTGCGGTGATGTGCGTCAGCAGTCTCTGCGCAGCCTACTCGAACGCAATGGCAGTTTCGGGCAACGCCTGTGGGATCTGGCACATGGCCGGGATGAGCGCAGTGTTAAAGTCACCCGCCAGCGTAAATCGGTCAGTACCGAAACCACTTTCGTCCAGGACCTGCCCGACCTTGAACAGTGCCAGGCCCGGTTACCGGAACTGATAGAGGATCTGGAGAGTCGATTTTCCCGCCTGAACGGTTACCGCATCGAAGGAGCCGTAGTGAAAGTTAAATTCAACGACTTCCAGCAGACCACCGCCGAACACAGCCACACAGCGCCCAATGCCTCCGTTTTCAACGCCTTGCTGGAAGAAGCCTGGTACCGGCGAAGCTTGCCGGTGCGTTTGCTGGGCGTGGGTTACCGCCTGAGCCTGGTGCCTCAGCAGGATGGACCATCGCAATTGCCGCTTTGGTAAGCGTGGCTGAGAAACCCGTTTCCGTGACACAGCGGTAACCGCCCCCGGTTTTTTCTGGCAGACTGCGGTAGAACCTCATTTCCGGGCCGCCTACCTGCCATGCACACAACCAGCACGCAAGACCGGATCGGCAGCCTCGACCTGATACGGGGCGTTGCCATTCTCGGCATCTACATCATGAACATCTACTCGATGACGGCACCGGACATCGCCTACTCCGTACCGCGTTGGCGCGAAGACAGCGGCGCTGTCGATGACTGGGTGTATCTGTTTCAATCCCTGTTTGTTGAATCACGCTTTATGAGTTTGTTCAGTCTGTTGTTTGGCGTTGGTCTGGCGGTGCAATGGGAGCGGATGGCACAGCGTGGTACAGAGCCCAAACCCTGGATTAAACGCCGGCTTGGCTGGTTGCTGGTGATTGGTCTGCTGCATGGTTTTTTTATCTGGTTTGGCGATGTGCTGGCGCTCTATGCGCTGTCCGGTTTGTTCGTGATTCGACACCTTAATGATTCCGTGCGACGCCTGGTCACCACCGGTATTGGGTTCTTGCTGATCGGCCAGCTGTTTCTTGGCTACACCCTCTTTGGCTCTCTGGCGACCGGCGAAAACCTGATGCAGGTGCCAGACTTGCCATTCAGCCAGGAAGTCATCGCGGAGATGCGAAACACCAATAGCGACCTTGGCGCCCGCACCCTTCACAACATGACCGAAAACGCCTTTATGCTGATGGTGATGCCATTCATCACTTTCTGGTTCAGCACTGGCCTGATGCTGATCGGGGTCGCCCTGTACCGTGTCGGATTTTTTAACAACTCAAATGCCTGGCGCTGGGCGCTGCTATTGTGGGCTCTCGGGTTTATATGGGGTGCCGGAATACTGGGTTTGCGTTATTACTGGGGGCTGGAGTCCAGCGCTGCGCAAGCCACCATCAGCCTGATGATGGCGGCTGGACCACCCATGGCGATTGGTTATGCGTCACTTCTGGTGTCGCTGGCCCAGTCGAGCCACTGGCTGGTCACCGCACTCAGAAACACCGGCAAGATGGCGTTTACACTGTACCTTTGCCAATCGACCCTGACCATGCTGTTCTTTTCCCAAATTGTGCCAGACCTGTGGGGCAGCCTGAACCGATTGGAAACGCTGATGATTGTCGTTGGGGCCACCGTGCTGCAAATCGGTTTTGCCCATTTCTGGATCAGCCGCATCGGCCAGGGGCCGTTGGAGCGCCTGTGGCGCTGGCTCGCTTTCCGGGGAATGAATGCATGACGATATAGCAAGTCTATCAACTAGATTGTTTTGATAGTCTTTATTCCTAAACAGAAGCGCTTATCATTTACAACATTGTTAATACCCAAGGATAAGCGCCACCATGTACTTAGCACTGCAAAAAACCCGAGCACTCACCAGAAATCGCGATCTGGTCAAAACCGTCACCTTTGCTGTAATGCATTTCAGCGTCGCTTTTCTGGTGACCTGGGCACTGACCGGCGACATCCTGATCGGTAGCCTGGTCGCCATGGTGGAACCTGCGATCAACACAGTGGCGTTCTATTTTCACGAGAAAGTGTGGAGCCGCATAAAAGAACAGAGAGACAGCGGAAATACACTTGCGCCACTCCGTGCCTGAGCCAGTATTCGTGTCGATAAGTTTTACATGTTCACTCAATTTTTGCCTCTAAATGGCCAGCCAAAATAAGGCCGCTGGGCCATACAGATCATTTAAGACTATGGTGTGATTAATG
>NZ_JBBECH010000045.1:22185-24024 GCF_040881935.1 Saccharospirillum sp.
CCAAAATAAGGCCGCTGGGCCATACAGATCATTTAAGACTATGGTGTGATTAATGCACCCATATAGAAAGCCATGCAAATGGCACAAAAAGGAGTTGTAGAAGTAAAACATTTCTCTCAAAGGATAGGGTGAAATCATGTTGAAAACTTTAGGCTTAACACTAGCGGGTCTGGTGGCGGGTATATCCGTCGCCCATGCTGGTCTGATCACAGATACCGTTGAGAATAATCAGTATCTGTCTACCTGGCAGTCGTATTCCTACACTCACGATATTAATGACGATGGCTTTATGCTGGGCTCCGCGACTAGCGGCTCTTTGAGCATCGACATTCGTGATGATCAGGACCAGTGGTGGGAAACATTCGAGTGGACTTTAGTTGTCGTTGACGACTTCGATTTCGACACCGACGGCTTTACGTTCTACACGAACAACTTTCATAACGATTTGGGACTGGAAGCGCTGGCATCGTTGAATGCCAACGGCATGCTTGACGTCTCAGTGACCTCACTGTGGGGCGATTTCTATCTTGGCAATTCAGTACTGTCCGTGATTACCGAAGTTCCTGAGCCTGGCACCATTGCGCTTGTAGGTGCTGGCCTGTTCGGTCTGTTCGTTGCTCGTCGTCGCAAAGATGCCACCGCCTAATTTACCAGTCGGTATTGCTGAAACCCACCTGACGGTGGGTTTTTTTATGCCCGAAAGGTAAGGCCTGGCACATGGTTAAACCATTGAGACATCCGTTGAGCTGTGAGAAAGTGCGTTTTCCCAAATTCACGGATCTTAGCCGCAATGAAAACTGTTTTCTCGCCCTTGCACCACCGCCGTACTGCCAAATCTGAACTGGATGGCGGCATTCTGGTCGAACCCTACGAAAAACCGTCCCGGGCCGAGACCATCCTGGCGCGGGTGATTCATCAGAAGCTGGGGGATGTTATCGAACCGGAAGAATTCGGACTCGAGCCAATACTCAGAATTCACAGTGCCGACTATGTCGACTTCCTCAAACAGTGCTGGGACGAGTGGACTGCTGCGGGGAAACCGGGGGAGGCCATACCTGCCATCTGGGCCGGACGGGGCATGAGACACCGGGAACCCAAAGACATTGATGGTCGGCTGGGGTATTTCAGCTTTTCAGCTGAATCTTCCATCACCGAAGGCACCTGGGATGCCGCCTATGCGTCCGCGCAGGTTGCCCTTACCGCGCAAAAACGAATAGCCGGTGGCGACCGGGCCGCCTTCGCCCTGTGCCGCCCACCCGGGCATCATGCCGCAGCCGATATGTACGGTGGCTACTGCTTCTTTAACAATGCGGCGATATCCGCTCAGGCGTTTTTAGACCAGGGCGCAAAGCGAGTAGCGATTCTCGATGTCGACTTCCATCACGGCAACGGCACCCAAAGCATCTTTTATAACCGCGACGACGTGCTCACCATTAGCCTGCACGGCGACCCGGACCAGGCATTCCCTCATTTTCTCGGCTTTGAAGACGAAACCGGCGAAGGTGCCGGAGCGGGTTACAATCTCAACATTGTTTACCCGCCCAATACGCCGTTCAGTGTTTGGCAGGAAGGGCTGGAGCGTGCCTGTCGGGAAATCGAACAATACGGCCCGGATGCAGTCATCGTGGCACTGGGTGTGGATACATTCGAAGGCGACCCGATCTCCTTCTTTAAGTTGACCTCAGCAGATTACCTCACCATGGGCCAGCGCATCGCTCAGTTAAACCTGCCCACCCTGTTCACCATGGAAGGCGGGTATGATGTGGAAGCCATTGGCGTCAATGCGGTGAATGTGCTGGAAGGGTTTGAGTCGGGCTTATGAGCTACCAATACACCCTG